>JBBSFA010000171.1:0-6513 GCA_038239185.1 Elainellales cyanobacterium
CGTGGTGTAGAGGGTTTTTTGAGAGTAAGGGAGATCGGACTGATAACCTTGACAAGCGATCGGGTTACACAATTTTTGATTCTGGTCTGCAATTCAAAGCAAACTGCAATTTGCTAACTCATTTGGGGTGATCGCTTATTGATTTCGGTAGTTTCCGCAAGCAAAAAGCCTTTTTGCCTTCTCAAACTGCGGTTTGCTTATTCATTTCAGTAGATCGCGCAGTCCTAACCGCGATCGCTCAAGTCGCTTGATGTTGCTACCCCCTCAATTGCGATCGCCAAAAATACCCGCTGAGGTACGAGAAATGCGATCGCTTCCATCCCGAATGAGCGGGTTGCAGCAAGATGGCAAAATCTGCACGATTATCTGGAGGATGAGCGATCGCGTACCCCATGCTGGGGTTGAGTTACCCTTCGGGCAAGCTACGTTCCTCAATTACGTCTTCAGCAGAGCTTCGTATTTGTCATGAGCACCAATCCAGAACCAATAATAATCGTCACCCTTTTTCAAAGCCAATGCTCGATAACCACCACTGACACGGGCAGACCACAGATTCTTACCGACTTTTTTGAAGTGTAAAGAAGGATGGAGCGGATTTTCTTGCCAAAGTTGATATGCTTTTTGAGCTTGTTCCTTCACGTCTGGAGCTAACGCTGCATAAGCTTCCCAAAAGTCAGGGGTTGTGAAGGACTTCATCAAGATTCCTCACGCTGTTAGCGGCAATGTCTGCCTCTGCTTTGGCAATTAGCTTGTCCAACTTGCCCAATCCTAAATCAGCTTCAAGTTGACGATCCCACGCTTCATCCAAATACGCTTGCAGCCACACTGAGAGTTGACGAACATCCCCTTCAGGCAATTTTGTAATCGCGGCTTCAATTTCTGGCAACGTAGTCATAGGAAAAACCTGAGCTTCAGATTGACTCTATGGTATCGCATCAGGAGGAAGGCATGATTTCGGCACACCAGAAAAGCGATCGTTTCGTCAAGCCTCTTGCAGACGAATTGAGAGGGCAGGGGCGATCGCTTTGATTCTGACTTTAAGTGATCGATCGCCTCACAACCCGCTTCAAGCATCTTCTCGATCGACAACCGAAGGAGGATAGCGATCGCAGACCTGATTGTTCCTGTGGATATTGGATTTCAGGCATGAACTATGAAGGGCGATCGCTTCACCAATAATTTCAAGATATCGTCCTACCAACAACTTTAGAATTCCTTAGTTACTTGAGATTGAACACCAACAGATAGTTTTACGGTAGCTACCTTCGCCTAAAACTCGTAGCATAACGTTGCCCATCACCCGCTGCTAGGATCTCTCGGACTCAACCAATAACCTTTGTACAGTCGGGTGCATGGGCGTTGTTGTGCTGCGCCAATACCAATGAATTTCTAGGTATCCGTGACGTACTTAGATGACTTACCAAGATCGTCAAATCTAATGCCGTGCTCGTAAAGCTCTGAAAAGAGTTGATAACCTATAGAGTCATGTTCGCTTAGCCACGCCAAGCTCTTCTTTGGTCCAAAATACCATTGCCCACGTAAATCGAAGTATATTTGCAATAAATCAACAGCCAGCCAGTATCGTCGATGCAAAGACTCAACATCCGAACTCTCCGATCGCTCCAGCATTTTGTAAACCCATTGTTTTGTATGCTGGATTTCCGAAGAAGATAGTTGCCTTGGCCCTTGCTCAATGCGTTGCCGCAACTGGTTCAAAAAAGCGTCTCCACGCCCTTCTGAATCGTAGAGACAGTAGCCATCTGCAACCCGCAACAACTCATCAGTAGCGGCTGACATAGCATCAGAACTATACACCCACGCATCTAGATAAAATCCTTCAAAGTCACGCGCATCCGCAATCGCTGTAGCACCTTCCACAAAGCAACCGACATCTATATCACTTGAAAGTGTGTGATCTCCTCTAGCACGTGAACCGTAAAGAATGATGATTTTTGGATTGTATTTTTTCTGCAAATCTAGAACAACTCTTGAAAAAAGATCATCCATTATTTTGATTTACATGATTGGAGTTTTATAACTCAGCGCCGACCGTCCTGTTGTCAATCTTAAATCTTCTTCCTATCGATAACGAAGAGGAATGCCTTCACCGCTTAACCAGCAGCATAACTCTTGTTTGTAGACAGATCCGATCGGTCTAATACCCTCAGATGGGGCATATAGGCTGAATTTCGTCTGTCCATATACCCTTACAGAGCATATAGGCTGAATTTCGTCTGCCTATATTTCGCGGACAGCGTTGCCTTTTCCCGTTTGCTGCGCGATTGTGGGGCTTACGCTGTGACCATTTCAGGTTTGATATCAGGCGATGCTGGCTCGAAGGTTGCTGGTTACGATCGTTCGCTTGTCGCTGGAACTTTAAGATGAACTAAGGCTTTTTGCAACACGCTTGGTTTTACACTCAACCAAATTTGATTGCGATCGTCTTCGGTATATCCCAAAACTATAGCTCCAATAGGCGAACCAATATCTGGATACATCTCTGGAGTCATGTCTCCGCTGTCTACAAAATCGGTAATCTGAACAATTCCTCGCACCGTATCGTCGCCTAGATTTACAAAAATCCCAAATGGCGCATGATGTTCGACCTTGCCATAGACCAGTTCACCCAAATGATATTTCGATTTGACCTGATTCCAGAACTGATCGCTCATTGCATTACCTCGGTTTTAAGACTCTGGGATACTGATTCAAGATCGGAAAGAGATCGTGAGGAATCGGCAATTCAACTTGTTCTCCACCTTGATATGGTCTTTCAAGGGGTCTGAAATACCGATCGTAGATCTCTGAGTCAATTGTAACTTCCAGAATTCCGTCCTTGTAATACCGATAATATTCTTCAGCCAAACTTCTACTATTCGGCGCTGCAAAATAACATTTGCCGTCAGCATTCGGAGGATAGCAGGGAAAATCAGCCGGGTGAAGCCCTTGCTCCACAAGTCGCGCTCCTTTTCCCTTTTGGGTCGCTTTATAAATTGTAATGGTTTGTACTGTGCTCAAGCGAAAAGAAGTTTGGCTTAAAGAAAAATGTCTTTGCCATCTTATACCAACTGCCATCACCCAGTTCATGCGAGACCAAATCAGCAAAGGGTCGGGCAATTTGATCGCCCAATAAGCGGCTTTGATTGATTCGTGTCAACGTTCGGGTGATCGTTGAACGCGATCGCACTCCTACCCAATTGAGCGATGGGCAATCAGGGAGTTTGAGCGATCGCACCTGTTCAAACTCCCTCGATCGCCCCTAGCCCTAAACCAATCGATTCCGGCTATAGATCCGCACCACTTCATCGGTGTTGGGAATTGGCTGGGCGGGAGTCCACATCGGGACTTCGATGCCGCAGCGGTGCAGGCGGTTGATTAGCTCGGTGACAGAGGCGCGATCGCCAACGACAATTAGCCGCACTTTTGATCCGCCTGTAGGCAATGCGGGCAGATTTAAGGGGGAGAGCAGATCATGGATGCGATCGTCGCGATCGGAACTGGGAAAAGCATCTGATCTGGCACTTTGACAGTTACACATGGGGATATTCTCCTGAGATTTTAGGGAGGAAACCCAAAAACCTAGCCACCCCGCGTCAGCATGACAGAGGGTGGCTAAAAGGGGTAAAATCCCCTAATCCTCCAAACTGCTACCACAGATGGGGGTTAGCTGCCTATCGAATGTTCGCTGCACTCGATAGGTAGCGCGACTCAGAGCCGCGACTAGGTTGTCTGGGAGGTAAGCGCGTCTGGTATAAAAAAAGAGCGCTATAAGAAAATTAGAGTACGGTATTGCGATCGTTTCGTCAAGCTTGGTGCAGAGGGTTTTAGAGGGGCGATCGCTTTGATCCGGCTTTAAGGGATCGATCGCCTCACAACCCGATTCAATCATCTTCTCGATCGGCAACTAAAACGGGTGGTGATCGCTCAAGACTCTTGATGCTACTATCTGCTAAATTACGATCGCCAAAAATACTCGCTGAGGCACGAGAAATGCGATCGCCTCTATCCCGAATGAATGGGTTTCAGCAAGATGGCAAAATCAGCACGATTATCTGTGGATGGGTTGGCGATCGCCTCACAACCCGCTTCAAGAATCTTCTCGATCGACAATGGAAGAAGAGTGGCGATCGCAGTCCTGATTGTGCCTGTGGATATTGGATTTCAGGCATGAGCAATGAAGGGTGATCGTTTCACCAATAATTTCAAAATATTGCTCTACTAACAATTTTAAGATGCCTCGGTTACTTGATAGTGAATACGGGCAAACGGTTTTACAATGGCTTGCTTGCCAGGGACTCGCGGCATAACGATAAAGCTCAACGGCGACAGGTAACTTTTGAGACACCGCCGAGATCTATATGCTGTCTGTTACAGCGCAGTGTTAGCTGGGTGGCACTTTTAAATATCTCTCTAGCAAAACTTGAGTTACCCTTGAGGATGCAGCAAATATGGCTCGATGACTCAAGCACTTCTATCGTATGACAGACTCCGGCTCAAATAACAATCCTGAATTACTCTCTGTAGCTCAAACAGCGAAGCTACTTGATGTAACTCGTCAGCGGGTTCATGACCTGATTAAGAACGGTCAGATTGTTGCTCGCAAACTTGGGCGTTACTACTACATAGAGGTTACTGAGTTGGAGAGATATAAGAATCAACCTACTGGAAAACCTTATCAGCCGCGCACAACTTCTCAAGAAGACTCTATTGACAATTGTCAATAGAGTCTTTAATATTAAATTATACTAATGTACTAAAGGTTAAGTCAATGCTCCCGTTTCAAGCGATCGCCCCTGACGTTGTAACCCAGCAAGGACTGCAACAGGTTTATATGAGTGATCATGGCATCCTTTATCAAGGAGATTGTCTTAAGCTTCTGTCAGCGTTACCTGATGAGTCTGTAGATATCGTGTTTGCTGACCCACCCTTTAACCTTGGAAAGGAATACGGTGAAGGTGTCAGCGATCAAATGGAGGTTGATAAGTACTTAGGTTGGTCGCGACAGTGGCTTGATGAAAGCATCCGAGTGCTTAAACCAGGTGGAAGTTTATTTGTATTCAACTTGCCCAAATGGTGCATAGATTACGGTGCACATCTCAATCAGAAAGGAATGTGTTTCCGACACTGGATTGCTTGTAGAATGCCGAAAGCTTTTCCTAGAGGTAAAAAGATGTCTCCTGCCCACTACGGGTTAATCTACTACACAAAAGGTGAGCCAGCCGTTTTTAATAAAGTTTACACGCCCATCCAACTTTGTCGGCATTGTGGCGGAGAAGTTCGTGATTACGGCGGACATCGCAAAAGCCTTAATGAAAAAGGTATTAATTTGATGGATGTCTGGGATATGCCAGAGGATGTTTGGGAAGATACCTCTGAAACTGACTCTAATGAAGTGTTATGGACATTAGCTGAGGAAATGTGGGCTGATATTCCACCTGTTCGGCATCGTCGGCATAAAAAACGGGTTCCCAACGAACTCGCGCCTATCATGTTGGAACGAATCATCGCTATGGCATCCAATCCAGGTCAAATTATAGTTGATCCATTCGGTGGTTCAGGTACCACGTTTTATGCAGCAGAAAAATTACACCGTTACTGGATCGGCGCAGAAATCGGGGATACCGAGCCAGCAATCGAACGGTTAACCGATCTGGCAAACGGAATCATTGAGCAGTGGGAGTCAGCGAGGGGAAACAAAAAAATCAAGCAGCGCAAAACAAATGCGTCACAACTGCCCATTCCTTACTCTACATAGCTTTTGTCCAAAAATATCTAGACTAATGCCCGACCATCTGTTCCTTTAGTAATCGTTGGTACTTTACTATCTACTTGGTCATGTTCAATCACAAAAATCGCAAGAAAACCCTCTTCGATCCGAACTGCCCGCCAAACATCGAAATATGGCTCTAGCTCTTCATAGTTGCCAATACGATCGGTTAGATAAGGATAAAGTTTTCTACTTGGAAGCACCAGAACAGTACCCAGAAAGACACCCCGTAATAATCCGAGAACCATCTTATTGACTGCTCGATGACTTGAGGAGATATTGCCTGTTTCCCACTCAAGAGCGAAAAGATGATTATCAAGGATTTTTGTTGCATCCACTTTTCCTGGCGATCGAGTTGCATAGTTAATCTGAGTTTCCAATCCCCATCCAAACCGATCCCTCAAAGCAATCATGCAAGCTTCTTTAATCGGCTTGACTCCATTACCGTGTCTGACTGGATTGATTGTAAAGTTTGATGTGCCAGGAGGGTGAACGATTAGGGAAATAGCTTCGCGGATCTCAGCTCGAATAACAGACCAATCGCTTGATTCCTCGAAGCTTCCAATGCTAATCAAAGAAATCTCTTGAACAATCTTCATACTGACTACTCATTATCATTGCTACGCAAGAGTAGTGCAGTTCTGCATATTTGTTATAAGAGTTAAGCTTTGTTTCTACGGAATTTGAGCAAAAGAATTCCAGCAAACTCAGGCTCAGCTAAACTTGATTTTCCGTGCCGCATAGAG
>JBBSFA010000172.1:0-6512 GCA_038239185.1 Elainellales cyanobacterium
ACTCTGAAGGAAGACAAGGTTTAGCCAGCGCTCAACCCTGCCAACTCCAGAAATAGCGTCTTATTCTAGATCCCGGCGGTTTGGGTTCCGTGCCGGATCGTTTGACAAGAACCCGAAGATGAACAGTCCGATGAAGAAGAATACAACAGCGTAAACAACAATCTTAAGCGTTAGCATTGGTCAAGCCTCTTAGAGCAAATTTTTCTAAAAAAATAAGCTTTCTTATCATACAGGAGTGTGGGATGCAGGCATTGCCGATCGCAAGTCTGTTTTTGCAGGTGAAAGATTAGAAGTCCTGGGTTACCTGAATTGTTTGTCCAGGTTCAGCGCATTTTTGTTCCGCGATCGCCCTATTTGAGTCTGGGGTCTGCCTGCCAGCAGCACAATTTCCAGCCTTCTCCTTCGATCGCCAAAGCACCCACATAGTCTAGATCAGGCGTTAAATGCAGCACAGACCACTGCGCGATCGTTTTGCCTGCGCCTGTGGTCATTTGAAACTGAGGAGCTGCGCTTTGCGGGATTTCGATCTGCTCTAGTTCGCTGAGTCCCGTACCCGTTGCCTTCAAAACCGCTTCTTTGCAAGTCCACAGCCGCAAGAACGCCGATCGCCGCTGATCCACAGGTGATGCCATCAGAGACTTATATTCGCTTGCCGAGAAAAATCGCTGTGCCAACGGTTCTACCTCTGAGAGCGTCCGAGACAGACACTCCAAATCTACGCCGATCCGTCCAATCCGCCCGATCGCATACAGAGCTAACCCGTGGGAATGAGAGAGATTAAAGCGCAAATCGGGCGCGTGGGCTAAAAATGGCTTGCCGCGTGGCTCATAGCCAAATTGCAGCGCATCCGGCGCGATCGCCAGGTATTGCCCCAAAATTTGGCGCAGCATTGCCCGCCCCACGATAAAGTGCTGACGATCTTCAGCTCGGCGGAAGCGATCGGCGCGCTGCTGTTCGTCAGGCGAGAGCAGCCGCGCCAGTGAATTGACCGAGACAATCGGCTGATTTAAGGAAACGCGCCAGAGATGGATCTCAGAGCCTTGTATCTGAAGCTGAGGTGGAGGAGGGAGCCACTTCATGGTTTAAGCTCCGTTTTGGCGATCGTTGCCTGCATTCCCCAAAAAATCAGGTGAGGATCGAGGATCAGCTTTGCGGTTATATCTGGAAATTGCTGGGTCAGGCAAGCCATCAGCAGTGAACTATCGCCGCCCGTGAGGGCGATCGTACTCTGCGGAAAAGATTGCAGCCAGTCGGCAATAAAATCATGCAGTCCGGCAATCAGCGTGTAAAGGATGCCGCTCTGGATGGCTTCCGCTGTAGTGGTTGCCCAGCGTGGCGGCAAAGTTGGCAGATCCTGCGTGGAGAGGGGAGGCAACGCCGCAGTATGTTCGTAGAGCGATCGCATTTGCAGTTGCAATCCAGGTAAGATAGCGCCGCCGCTCAGTCCGCCTGCTGGATCTGCTCCGGTTAAGGTGAGCGCAGTACCCGCATCGATTACTAGTGCCGGAAAGCCATAGCGATCGCCTGCGCCTAAAAGAGCGAGGGCGCGATCGATGCCGAGAGTCGGGTAGAGCTTTTGTAAGGGAACTTGCTCTAGGGTTAAAACCTGAGCTGAATCGTAGGTTTGCCAAAGCTGCGTTTGTGATGGCACAACGGAGGCAATCCAAAGCGGCAAGTGAGGCGGCAAGTCGGGCGGCAGCTCTAGCAGGGTTTTTGGCGATCGCGATTCTGGCAAGTGCGGCAAATCCCACGCCGCTTTCAATTTGCCTGCCGCAAACCATGCCCAGTGCAACCGTGAGCTACCAATCATCAGAGCCAGCCAGGAAAAAACGGGCATGAGGGATGCAAGGATAAGGTTTAAAAGCCACCTGAATCTATTTTTCATCAATTCTTAAGCATCAGCTCACGATCGAATTCTTTTCGCATCGGATACTAAGGGGATTGTCAGCCCATACTAGGAAAAGGATAAGAAAAGCTTAGGGGACATTGAGAAAAAGCTCATATCAGGTTTCGCGAACACTCTTCATCCTTCCTTTCTGCCTATGTCTCTCGCTTTTGGACGTGAAATCTGCGGCATGCAAACAGCGACAGCGCGGGAGTGGTTAGTCACAAACGGCATTGGCGGCTATGCCTGCGGTACTGTGGCAGGCATCCTGACTCGACGCTATCACGGCTTGCTGGTAGCTGCACTTCAGCCGCCGCTGGGTCGAACCTTGATGCTGACCAAGCTAGAGGAAATCGTTCACTTTGGCGATCAGGTGTATGCACTGGGAGCCGATCGCTGGATCGACGGCAACATCAATCCCCAAGGCTATCGCCATCTGGAACGGTTTGGGGTGAATGGCACAGTGCCCTACTGGCGCTATGCGTTTGGCGATGGGCTGCTGCAAAAGCAAGTTTGGATGCAGCAGGGAGCCAATACCACCTACGTTCACTATGAATTGCTGCGCGCCAGTCAGCCGATCGCCCTGATGGTCAAAGCCTTGGTCAACTACCGCGATCACCACGGCAATATTCGCAGTTCAGGTTGGCGGATGGCAGTCGATCGAGTCGATCAGGGGGTGAGCGTGGTGGCATTTCCGGGAGCCATGCCGCTCTATTTGCTCAGCGATCGAGCCGAGGCTTTGACGGTACACAACTGGTACTACGGCTTCGAGCTAGCGCAAGAGCGATTTCGCGGATTCAGCGATCGAGAAGACCACCTGCACTGCGCTACCTTTCACCTGACCCTACATCCGGGTGAATCGGTGACGATCGTTGGCAGCACCGAGGTCCAGCCAGAGCTACAGGGTATAACTGCCTTGAAGCAGCGGCAGGCATACGAGCAAAAGCTGCTGAACTTATGGCGCACCGATCGCTCAGCCGCCAGAAATGCGTCGGGTTGGATCAGCCAGCTTGTGTTGGCGGCAGATCAGTTTATTGTGAATCGATCGGTGACTTTGCCCGCCAGTCCCTCCAAGCCAGCAGAAACAGAAGCGTTCCAGTCGGGAACGCCCAATGCCCTGCTGAATGGCAAAACTATCATCGCCGGATATCCCTGGTTTAGCGACTGGGGACGGGATACGATGATCAGCCTGCCGGGATTGACTTTGGCAACGGGGCGATCGGAGGTGGCGCGGCTGATTCTTCGCACCTTTGCTAACTACGTCGATCAAGGAATGCTGCCGAATCGCTTCCCGGATGCAGGCGAAACGCCGGAATACAACACGGTCGATGCGACGCTCTGGTACTTCGAGGCGATTCAGCAATATTACAAAGCGACTCAGGACGATGATTTGCTAATGGAGCTATATCCGACTTTGGCAGACATTATCCATTGGCACTGTCGCGGCACGCGGTTCAACATTCATCTCGATCCCGTCGATGGCTTGCTCTATGCCGGAGAAACTGGGGTGCAGCTCACCTGGATGGATGCCAAAGTAGGGGACTGGGTCGTGACTCCGCGCATTGGCAAGCCGATCGAGGTCAACGCCCTCTGGTACAACGCGCTGCGAACGATGGCAAAGTTTGCCCGACAGCTCGGCAAGCCGCATCAGGAATATGAAGCGATCGCCGATCGCACTCTGGCGCGGTTCGTGCGCTTTTGGAATCAGGAGTCAGGCTACTGCTATGACGTACTGGATACGCCGACGGGGAACGATGCCTCGCTGCGCCCTAACCAAATCTTTGCTGTGTCGCTGCCCGAAAGCCCCCTGACTGCGGCGCAGCAAAAAGGCGTGGTGGATGTCTGCGGGCGATCGCTGCTCACTTCCTATGGACTGCGATCGCTTGCCCCTAGCCATCTGGACTACGCGGGACACTATGGCGGCAACCCCCGCCAGCGTGATGGCGTTTATCACCAGGGGACAACCTGGGGCTGGCTGCTGGGCGCATTTGCGATCGCGCATCTGCGGGTTTACCAAGATCCGGCGCAGGCGCGGCAGTTTTTGGAGCCAATGGCAGACCACTTAAGCGACCAGGGAGTGGGCAGCCTCAGCGAAATTTTCGATGGCGATCCGCCGTTTGTACCGCATGGTTGTTTTGCTCAGGCTTGGACAGTGGCGGAGACTCTGCGGGCATGGCTGGCAACAGAACGGTAGTGTGAGGGGCGATCGCTTCTATCCCGGCGAAGCCGCAGATTAATCTACGGCTTCGGGGTGATCTGATCGATCGTCTGAATCTTGCCTTGTTCATCGATCGTCCAGACCTCATAGTTGGCAGTCACATCGCCGTTTTTGTCCAAATCAACCGTGCCGCTAGCGCCGTCGTAGTCAATCTGTTTGCCATCTTTGATCAACTGCAAGCCCGTACACAAATCGGTCACTTCCTCACCCGGCGGATTGGCGACCGCTTGCAATTGATTTTTGATCGCCTCGCCCTGATTAGAATGGGCAGCTTGAGCCGCTAGAATCATTAGTGCTACGGCATCCCAGGCTTGAGCCACATACAGCTTAGGCGGTACACCCTGCTTTTCTTGCCAGAGCTTATAAAAGCTGCTGGTTGAGCTTTTGACCGTTGGGGAAGTGCCGATCGCCCCACTCAAGAAAAACTTTCCATCGGTCGCTTGCCCCACCGCTTCGACAAAGCTGGCGGTGCGGGCTTTATCTGTCAGCAAGACCTGCACATTGCGGGTCAATCCTTCCGTGTACGCCTCCTCGAGTAACTGACTGCCGACGGTGGAATCGATCGCCGCCACCACGCCATTGGGGGCTTCTCCGTTGGCAGAAAACGCGGTGAGGGCGCTGTAATCTAGCCCGTTGGCACTCTGCGGATCGTAGCGGCTAGGGTTGGCTTTGTTCAACACAACGCCCCCCAGCTTCTCGAAGGCCATCACAAAAGCTTGCTCAAACGCAATGCCATCAGGATTGCTCTGCACCAAAGTCGATGCGGTTCTGATGCCTCGCTGCTTCGCCAACTGTGCCAATGCAATCGCCTGCTGCGTCTCTGAAGGAATCGTTCTTGCCCAATAGCCTTGGTACTTGCCCTGCTGCGATCGGCTGGTAAACCCAGGGCTAGTATTGTTGGGCGAGAGGACTGGAATATGATTTTGCACGGCAACTTGCAGCGCTGAGCGGGTGACAGCATCGTTGGCAAAGTCACCCAGCACGGCGCTGACATGATCCTGCTGTGCCAGCTTGGTCATGGCGATCGCAGCTACCTTGGGATCAGATTGATCATCTTCTGCCACTAAATCGATCGGCAACCCGTTCACGCCGCCACAGGCGTTGGCAGTGGCAGCAATCAGCGGCAGCACTTCTAGAATGGGCTGATTGGCGGTGGCTAATGTGCCGCTGGCAGGCAGCATTATGCCTAACTTCAACCTCGCTTGAGTCGGGTTGACCTGGTTCGCAGCCGCCTGATTTGTTTCAGCAGGCAGCGGTGAAGCAATCGGCTGGCAAGTGGTCAAGGTTCCCACGAATAGGCTCGCCAGTGCGACCGTCCCAATACTTTTTAGACCTGCTCTAGCGGCGATCGCGCTCAAGCCTTTGCCCCAACGTTCAATGCGCGGCATCTAAAATTACCCTCTGGCTTTGCTTAGAATTGGGTAGCGCTTTAATGTCCAGAAAAAGATGACCCGTATCCGGAAAATCATCTGAACTAAAGCGATAGATGCGTTGTACGAGCGAACAATTAGGCTATATCAAAGCAGGAGAAAGCGACCAGAAATCACCTTAGCCTTTCTGCCCTAAAGCTTAACCTGACTCAGATGCAGCCGGGGATTAATCAGGCGACTCGATCGAATTTTTTCATACGCCTCGCGTTCGATCGGACTCAAATCAGTTGGCGGCGTAATCACCACTTTCACAAGCTGATCGCCCCGACTGCCTTTATTCACCCAGCCTTTGCCACGCAACCGTAGCGTTTGACCCGATCGAATTCCGGCGGGAATATTCATCTTGACCGTGCCGTCCGGCGTGGGCACTTCCACCGTTGCGCCTAAAACCGCTTCATCTGGGGCGATCGGCAGATCGCAGACCAGGTTATCGCCTTCGATTTGGAAAAAGGAATGCGGCTGAATCGCGACTACTAAGTAGAGATCGCCACGGTTGGCGCTGTAGGGATTCAGTTGTCCTTTGCCTTTCACCCGAATTCGGCTTCCAGGTTTTGCGCCTGCGGGAATCCGCACGGTAATGGTTTCGCTACCCAAATTCAGCCGTTTCTGAACCCCATGAAACGCCTCAGAAAGCGTTAGCTGCAACGTTGACTCCGTATCTTGTCCGGGTGCAGTAGTAGGCTCATTGAACCCCCCAAAGCCTGCGCCACCCGGATTTGTGCGATAGCTATAGGCTCTTGAACTGCTGGAAGTCCCGCCTGCTCTAGACGCGCCGCCCGGCGTAGTGTTGAACCGACCGAGTAGCTCGTTGATAAACTCGTCAAAATTGCCGTACTGGCTGAAATCGAAGTTATTGAAATCGGTCGGGCTACCGCCTGCGCTAGGCGACCAGCCGCCTGCACCCGCCTGTTTCCAATATTGACCAAACTGATCGTACTTTTTCCGCTTGTCTGGATCAGATAAAACTTCGTAGGCTTCC
>JBBSFA010000173.1:0-6496 GCA_038239185.1 Elainellales cyanobacterium
CAAGTCTTGCTGCTGAGTGGCGCTGGATACCCCTAAAGCCACGAACCAATCTAGGCGCTTATACCAGAGCGAATGGCGCAAATCATAGTAGAGATTGATATCTGTGCCGATGAAGAAGCTATTCTATGGATAGTCGGGAGGGCGAAACGTTTCCCGCAAAAGCTGAGGCTGAAACTCATGAAATTCATCTGGCAAACCAGGCTCCTCTGGGTCTTCGCTGGGAAGATCATACATGGTGGGTAAAACTTCTTGAGGCGGGCGAGGAGGATTGGTCTGGTACATAATTTTGACGGGAAAATCGTCCCCTTCAGTGTATCCGATCGCCGTTTGAGCGAAACAAGCCATAAAACTTTGCGCCAAAAGTTGAGTTTGACTATATGATCCGCTGGTATCACAGCCCTAAAAGCTTGTAGAATACAGTATATCTGTACTAAGCACCCAGCAGCCGAGTGTACATTAAGCGCGTCGAACTCACTCACTTCAAATCCTTCGGCGGCACGACCCAAGTGCCGCTGCTACCGGAATTTACCGTGATTTCTGGACCCAACGGCTCCGGCAAATCCAACATTCTGGATGCGCTGCTGTTTGCCCTGGGTCTGTCTAGCTCCAAAGGCATGAGAGCCGAGCGCCTACCCGATCTGGTGAACCAAACCCAAAGCAGCCGAGGGCGATCAACGATCGAAGCCAGCGTCACGGTCACCTTTGCCCTAGACGACGAGCCGCTGCCCGACCCCGCCGAAGTCGCCGCTGCCCGTCACGGAATGCCCGAACTCAGAGCCGATGAATTTGAGGAAGCTGGCGAATTCGAGGGCAATGGTCACGCTCAAAACGGCGCAGCGCAAAACGATCAGGCTCAAAATAGTACAGAGCAAAATGGTGCAGAGCAGAGCAGCGATCGCCCAGCCTCCCTCACCGACTGGACAGTCACCCGCAAGCTGCGCGTCACTCAGCAGGGAACCTATACCTCCAACTACTACATCAACGACCTGCCCTGCACCCTCACCGATCTGCACGAACAGCTCCACAAATTTCGGATTTACCCCGAAGGCTACAACGTCGTCCTGCAAGGAGATGTCACTAGCATCATCTCAATGAACTCCCGCGAACGCCGCGAGATTATTGACGAACTGGCAGGCGTTGGCGCATTCGATCGCAAAATCAACCAGGCAAAAGACAAGCTCAATGCCGTCAAAGAGCGCGAGGAAAAGTTTCGGATTGTCGAAAAAGAGCTGATTGTCCAGCGCGATCGCCTAGCTCAAGATCGGATCAAAGCCGAAAAATACCAGAAGCTCAAAACCGAACTCCAAGCCAAAACCCTGTGGGAAGCCGTCTTAGTCTGGCGCAGTCAGCAGCAGCAGGCAGAGCAAATCCAGGCACAGATCGCCAGCGGCGAGCGCAGCCACACTGAACTCGCCGAGCAGATCACCGTGATGGGTCAGCAGATTCAGGCGGCGATCGCTGAGCTTGATCAGCTCAACGCCAAAGTCAAAGCCTTGGGCGAAGACGAGCTGCTGGCATTGCAATCGACCCTGGCAACCCGCGAAGCCGAACTCCGCCAAATAGAACGCCAGCAGCAAGAGCTAGTCGCCGCTAGCCAAACGGCAGCATCTAGCATCGATCGCACCCAGCAAGAAATCCGCGAACACCTCCAGCAGCTAGACCAGCTTGCTCAGCAGGCGCACCAAGTTGAAACCCAGGATCTCGCTGCCCTCAAAGTCGCCAGAGATCAGGCAAAACGCGATCTGGACGACCAGCGCCAATCTGCCAGCGCGATCGCCTCTGCCTCCGATGCTTGGGTGCAAGAGCAAACCGCCCTGCGCCACCAGATAGAGGCATTGCTGCAAACCCTGGAGCCACAGCGCACCGAGCAGGCACGATTGCAAGAGCGAGTCGAGCAGTTGCGCCAAAAGATCCAGGAGCAAACCGAAGCCACTAAAGCCGTTTCGCAAGAAGTCAATGCCAAGCAGACCCAGTACACGCAAATTATCGCGGCACTCAGCGAGTCGCTTCAGCAGGTGGACGACTGCCAAAAAGCCGCTGCCGCCGCCGAGCAAGAGCTGCAAATCCAGCAAGACACCCAAAACCGCCTGACGCAAGAGCAGCGAGACAAACAGCGCCAGATCGACAAGCTAGAGGCACAGGCGCAAGCCATGCAGGAGACGCAGGGCACAGGCATGATTCAAGTGCTCGATCGCGCCCAACTTTCTGGGATGCATGGTCTAGTGGCTCAGCTCGGCAGGGTTGATCCACGCTATCAGCTCGCGCTGGAGATCGCCGCCGGAGCTAGACTCAGCTACTTGGTGGTGGAAGACGATCGCGTTGCCGCCGCTGGGATTCAGATCCTCAAACAGCAGAGAGCCGGACGCGCTACTTTTCTGCCGCTCAACAAAATTCGAGCGCCCCAGTTCACGCCGCTGCCGCTGTGGAACCGTCCCGATGGCTTTATTGACTATGCCGCCAACTTGATCGAGTGCGACGATCGCTTTCAGGAAGTCTTTGCCTACGTCTTCGCGAATACCGTCGTGTTCGACAAGCTGGAAACCGCGCGGCGGCAAATGGGGCAATACCGGATCATCACGCTGGATGGCGAACTGCTGGAAACCAGTGGCGCAATGACGGGCGGCAGCATTAATACACGGCAGGGCACGCTCCACTTTGGCACGGTTGAACCGGGCGAATCTGCCGAAGCGATCGCCCTGCGCGATCGGCTTCACGAAATCGATCGGATTCTGATTCGCTGTCAGCAGGCAATTTTGGATGCGGCAACGGCAGTCAAGGCGCGATCGCAAGCCCTGATGGAAGCTCGTCAGCACCACCGCGAAATTCAGCTTCAAGCTGAGCAGATTCAAAACCAGATCGTCACGCTCTCGGCGCAAGAAGGACAGCTCCGGACGCAGCTTTCGCAAAACACGACCGAATTCTCGACCGCGCAAACCCGCCTGCAAGCGCTAGAGCAACTGCCGCGCCAAGAGGCTGAACTTCAGCAGCAGCGCCAAGCCTTAGCTGATCTAGAACAGTCTCAATCCCACAGTGAATGGCAGCAGCTCCAATCTTTGATCCAGCAGCGCGAGACAGTGTTGAGCGATCGCCAGCTTGCCCTCCAGACTGCCGAACAAAGCCTGCAAAACCTGCAAAATCAGCAGCAGCGGCTCCAAGAAAAAATTGAGCAGCAGCAGCAACGCCTGCAAGACTACCGCAACCAGCAAACGACCCAGCTCAACCAGCAAACGACCCTGAGCGGTCAGCAGGCAGTCCTAGCTGAACAAATCAGCCAAATCCAAGTTAGCCTTGCCGCGATCGAACAGACGCTTGCCTCCGAAAAGCAGGAGCGCGATCGCGCCGAACGCCAGCTCAGAGAGCAGCAAACCCAGCAGCAGCAGCTAGAGTGGCAGCGCCAAAAGCTAGTCGAAACTCAGCAGACTCGCCGCCAAGAGTTGTCTGCCCTGCAAGAACAGCTAGAAATTCAGCGTGCTGAACTGCCCGATCCGCTGCCAGAGCTGCCTGAAGTCGTGCCTGACCTGACTGCCTTGCAGCATGAGCTGCGATCGATGCAGAAACGGCTTCAGGCAATGGAGCCAGTTAACATGCTGGCACTGGAAGAATACGATCGCACCCAATCGCGGCTGGAAGAACTCAGCCAAAAGCTGACAATTTTAGACGAAGAACGAACAGAACTCCTGCTGCGAATCGAAAACTTCACGACGTTGCGCCAGCGCGCCTTCAAAGAAGCCTTCGATGCGGTCAACGAGAACTTCCAGACCATCTTTGCCGAACTCTCGGATGGCGACGGCTATCTTCACATAGATGACCCCAACGATCCGTTTGGCAGTGGCTTAAATTTGGTTGCCCATCCCAAAGGCAAACCTGTGCGCCGCTTGGCATCGATGTCGGGGGGCGAAAAGTCGTTGACGGCGCTCAGCTTTATCTTTGCGCTCCAACGCTATCGCCCGTCGCCGTTCTACGCCTTTGACGAGGTGGATATGTTCCTGGATGGGGCAAACGTAGAGCGATTAGCTAAAATGATTAAACATCAGGCACAGCAAGCTCAGTTTATTGTCGTGAGCCTGCGCCGCCCGATGATTGAAGCCGCTGAACGCACGATCGGCGTGACGCAGGCAAGAGGCGCATACACTCAAGTCTTGGGAATTGACTTGCAGCCGCAAAACGCGGCTGGTTAAAAGCTACTTTTGCCAGAGCTACTTTCGCCAGATTGCTGCTTTTGATGGATTAATCCTTTCAACCGATCGCCCCTTCTGTATAATCGACGTAATCTCAATCCAGCGGTCTTGGTACTCTGGATGAATGCAATCTGGCTCAAAGGCAATTACGCCCAGAGATTACGCCCAGAGATTATGCTTAGAGATTACTATTACAACGAAACTCCCTAGGATAGGGACTTGAAAATGACTGAACAATTTTGCCTCCGCGCCGACCTGATTGGCACCCAAGTCATCACCCGTAATACTGGCAAGCGCTTGGGTGTAGTCAGCCAGTTTTGGGTGGATGTCGATCGCCGCGAAGTGGTTGTGATTGGGATTCGGCAAAATATCCTGTCGGGTGTGCTGGCGCAGGAGCAACAAACCTTGCTGCTGAGAAGCGTTCACCAGATTGGCGATGTGATCTTGGTAGACGATGATTCTGTGCTGGATGCAGAGATTAACCTAGACAGCTACAGCAATCTGGTCAACAGCGAAGTCATCACCGAAACGGGCGATCTGCTGGGCAAGGTGCGCGGCTTTAAGTTTGAAGCCAACACGGGGCGAGTCGATTCGATCGTCGTTGCCTCGTTTGGACTGCCGCAAATTCCCGATCAGCTAATCAGCACCTATGAGCTGTCGATGGATGAGGTGGTCAGCAGTGGTCCCGATCGCCTAATTGTGTTTGAAGGCGCAGAAGAAAAGCTGAATCAGCTCAGCGTTGGCTTACTAGAGCGCCTAGGCATCGGCAAAGCGCCTTGGGATCGGGATGAGGAAGGGTCGTATATGACTCCGACTGCCACAACCAATCAGTTGCCTTCAGGCATCAAAACCCCAGTCGAGCCAATGCGGGCTAAAATTCCGGTTGCCCAAGAAACCTGGGACGACGACAACTGGCAGGAAGCGCAGCCCCGGCAGCAGGCAAAGGTGATGCGGCAAGAAGCCCCAACTTATCCGCCGGAACCTGCCTACTCGCCCAGTGAAAGCAACTGGAGCGATCGCGAGGATGACTACGATGACGTAGAGTATCAAGAGATTCCAGAACCTGCCTATGTTGAGCCTCAAGTGGAACCGCAATATTCGGCAGATGAGCAAGTGACGCAAGATGCTTGGGCAGATGACGAGAATCCCAAGCCTTATCGTGCGCCGGAGGTCAATCTACCTGAACGGAAGCGGGTGGTAGAGTACGAAGAAGAGAGCGATCAGTAAGTCAGCGGGCATAAAAAACTGTTGATCCCAGATCCCCGGAGTCTTCGAGACTCCGGGGATCTCAAGCGTCTGGGCTGGAGCAGGCGACTGTTCCAGCTTTTTTGGGTGGCGGGTAAAGATTAATAATTATTGCAACAAATTTTAAGTTTTCCAGAACGCGATCGCCCGATCGCGAATTCTGCCAATCCCTTTGTGTAGTTGCCAACAGCAATCCTTACGGCAATTGACACCCTTGCTCAGCCTGCGCCAAGATGACGAGGTGGGTTTCACAAAACTTCGTAAAGGCAATCGTCGTAAAGGCAATCGTCCATGTCTTTTGAACTAATCTCCCTGGAAATGATTCAGAATTTGGCTCACGAATACGGCTATGGAGCAGTGTTTCTGGGGATTCTCTTGGAAAATATGGGAATTCCGCTTCCCGGTGAAACAATCACGATCGTCGGCGGTTTTTTGGCGGGCAGCGGTGAACTGAACTACTGGTATGTGCTGGCAAGCGCGATCGGTGGGGCAGTCTTGGGCGATAACTTCGGCTACTGGATTGGCTACTATGGCGGCTGGGCACTGCTGACGCGCTTGGGCAGGCTGTTTCGGATTCGCGAGGAGCAACTGATCGGCGTGCGCGATCGGTTTAGCCAAAATGCTGCCAAAGCCGTGTTCTTGGGGCGGTTTGTGGCACTGCTGCGAATTTTTGCCGGGCCGCTGGCTGGCATTGCCCGGATGCCTTACCCACAATTCATCCTCTGTAATCTGGCGGGTGCGACGATCTGGGCATCTGTGATGGTCAGCCTCGCCTATTTCATCGGCAAACTCGTGCCGCTAGAGCAGTTGATCGGATGGGTCGCGCAATTCACGCTGCTTGCCCTGGTTGGGGTGGTCGGCTGGATTGGTCTGTCGGCTTGGCTAGAGTCACGCAGCAAGTTTTCCAAGCACTCGGAGTCACGGGACTAGGGAAAATCATCTAGAGTTGCCAATTTTTGTTAACTTGTGTTAAATTTATTGACATAAGGTTGATCTAAAGCGAGGTTTAAGCGTTATGGAAAATCAAGAGCCTAAGTTTGGTTTTACTCAGTTTGCTGAAACCTGGAATGGTC
>JBBSFA010000174.1:0-6485 GCA_038239185.1 Elainellales cyanobacterium
CACCAGCGGCTAAAGTTGGCGCGGACGGCTTCGGCGTTGAAGTCTGTGCCGTCGTGAAACTTAACGCCATCGCGCAGCTTAAAAGTCCAGGTCAAGCCGTCTTTAGAAGCCGACCATTCGGTCGCCAGTGACGGAGCTAGTTTAGTTGTTCCTGGCTCAAATCCGATCAGGCGATCGTAAATCTGATCCAGCACATAAATGGAGTTATTGTCTTCAATATTGCCGGGTTCCAAAACGACCGGATCGCCGCCTGCGCCAAAGACCAGGGCGGTCGTGGGAGCCGGAGAGCCTGCGCCAGATGGACTTGCGCCCGGTGCACCGCTGCTGCTAGTAATGGGGGCAGATTGCTGAGCGCAGTTTGCCAGGGTGATGGTGAGGACTGCGGCGATCGCGCATAGAAGCGCTTGCCATCCTTTAAATCGGTGAATCATACACAAGTTCCTTTGAGACGAGCGGGGGTTTCTAGGTTTGCAATAGTAGTTTTGTTTGCAATAGTGGTTTTATTTAGAATTGACAAAAAACGAGCTTTCGCCCAGTAGAGGAAATAATAATCTATGCCATCTGATAGAGCTGTCTGTCTTTGGGAATAACCGAATTTCTGCCAAAATTTCACCCAAAATTGGCATACAAAAATTGAAGCGAGAGGATAATCAGACTATCCCTTCGCTTCAGTTTGAACTTCAGATTGTCTATTGACCTGCATTTAGGTCAGTTAATGGTTCAATAAGCCAGCGTTTCTAGCGTTTCACGCAGATAGCGGGTGACCATTTGCTCTAAAATTTCTCTGTTTTGGGTGGGTCTGCTTTCTACAGAAGTAACCTCCTGTTCAAGACACCACCGCTGAAAGCCGGAACTTGCCGCGATCGCCCGTTGCAGACTTTCCCAGCTTATTTCTTCAGAAGATTGGCTGTGGGGAGTAGAAGGAAGCGCCATGTTGACCTCAAGGAGTTACGATCGGGAACCGAAACACAAATTTAGCCTCCCTTAGAGTAGCTTCACTGATTTCGGTGAATCTGTGTAGCGCGACACTGGTTCAACCCTAGTTTGACTAGATTCGCACTATTTTTATCTGAAGCGATACTAAGCCGATTCGTCAACTCCCTTTAGAGATAGATTTATGAATCGGTTTTTCTGATACAAGTGGTGATGGAGTATGAGGAAAATGTATGGTCGCCGTCCATCCAGAAATTGATCTAGCGCAATTTATTGATCACTCTTTGCTCAATCCCACTGCCACGCCGGAACAGGTGGCTCAGTGCTGTGCCGAAGCCGATCGCTATAATTTCCCTACCGTTTGCGTCCATCCTTCGTATGTTCGGCAGGCAAAAGAACTGCTTTACAACAAGCGCCCTCAAGTTTGCACGGTGATTGGCTTTCCCTGCGGAGCTACCACGACGGCTGTTAAACTTTATGAGGCGCAGGAAGCGGCTGAAAATGGGGCGACGGAGCTGGATGTGATGATTAATCTGGGCTGGCTGAAGGCGGGTAAACTCGATGAGCTGCACAAGGAAATCGCCCAAATCTGTGAAGAAACAGGGCAAACCGTCAAAGCGATTTTAGAAATGTCGCTGCTGACCGATGCCGAGAAAGCTCTAGCCGCCAAAGTTTGTATGGAGGCAGGTGTGGCTTACCTCAAAACCAACACGGGCTGGTACGGCGGTGCCACGATCGCCGACGTAAAGCTGCTGAAGGAGATCGCCAAAGACCGAGTAGGCATTAAGGCATCGGGGGGTATCCGTACCGCTGAGCAGGCGATCGAGCTAATTTTGGCAGGTGCAACTCGATTAGGAACCTCTCAGGGTGTCAATCTGATTCGCCAACGCGATAACCTGGAAGAAGAAAATGAGTCTTAATGCCTGTTGCCTCACCCTATGAGTGGAACCTACAAAGCCCTAGGAATCAACCTAAAAAGCGCACCGCTGGGGGAGAGCGATCGCCTACTGACGATCCTGACCGAGGAGTTTGGCTTGATTCGCGTGGTGGCACCCGGAGCGCGGAAACACAAGTCGAGCTTGAGCGGTCGCAGTGGGCTATTTGTCGTCAATCATCTGCTGATCGCCAAAGGCAAGAGTTTGGACAAGATCACGCAAGCCGAGAGCTTGGAATCTTACCCAGGCTTGAGTCGGGATTTGAGCAAGCTGACGGTCAGTCAGTATTTGGCAGAGCTGGTGCTGTGTCAGGCATTGAGCGATCAGCCGCAGTCCGAGCTGTTTTGCTTGCTGCGGGAGCATCTCAGCCGGATCGAGCAGCTCCCGACGGCTTGGACATTGCCCTGCCTGACGCAGGCGGTGTTTCACCTGCTGGCTTTGGCAGGAATTGCGCCAGAAGTCCAGCACTGCTGCCTAACACTCCAGACCGTGATCCCGAATCTCCAAGATCCGGGCTGGCGAGTTGGCTTTAGTACGGCGGCAGGTGGAATTTTTCGGATGAGCCAGATCGATCGACTGATGGCAGAGTATGGGACGCTGAGAAAGCCTATTGCGAAAAAGTCTGCTACCCAGTCTACTGATCCAGAAGATAGAGATCAGACTTATTATTCTGCTCAATTGTCCCGAACTAACCCAGAGCTATATGTCCAACTGGATGCAGGTGCCCTAAGTTGTTTACAGCAGCTTGCCAAGCCAGACTTGTTAGATGAACCTGCGGCAGCTCTGTCGGCTGGCGATCGCGGCGCTTGGCTCTCGATCGAGCGGACTTTGCGGCAATATGCCCAATATCACTTTGATCGCCCGATTCGATCGGCAGAATTGATTGATGCCTGCTTTTTGGATGCCCCTTCTCTGGTGAGCTATGATGCGACCGCTTGACTCTAAACTTGATGTCCACGCTCGGCTGGGGGTGCCCCTGTCTAGTCAGATGGAACCCCCAACCGATCGGCTCTATCCAGGGGGAAGCGGTCAGATGGAGCAGCCAGCGATTGGGCAAGTGCTCCGCGCGGATACGGGCGTTCGACCCGATGCGTCTTCGTGGCGATCGGAACGGGCGAATTCAGAGCAAGACAGCCTGGATCGTAGCGGCAAAGAAGAACTTAACCCAAGAGAGGAGCTGAACCTCCACGACGATTTCAACGATGGCAGCGATCAGCCGATCGACGGTAGCTCAAACGGCAGCTCGACCGATTCAGAAGAAGAGCCAGAGCGGGGGCTGCTGCCTGTTCTGAGAAACCGCAATTTTTTAACCTTGTGGAGCGGTCAAGTTTTTTCTCAGCTTGCCGACAAGGTTTATCTGGTGCTGATGATTGCCATCATCGCTAGCCGCTTTCAGACGCCCGATCAAACGATCAGCGGCTGGGTTTCGTCGCTGATGATTGCCTTCACGATTCCAGCAATTTTGTTTGGCTCAGTGGCAGGTGTATTTGTCGATCACTGGCGCAAACGCGCTGTGCTGGTTTCGACGAATCTGCTGCGGGGCGGCTTGGTGCTGGCTCTGCCGATTTTGCTGTGGATCTCCCATAGCTGGGGGACGATCGCCGGAATGCCAGTCGGCTTTTTGATCTTGCTGATTGTCACATTCCTCGTCTCAACGCTGACGCAGTTTTTTGCGCCCGCAGAGCAGGCAGTCCTGCCGCTGATTGTGGAGCGTCGCCATTTGCTCTCTGCCAACTCGCTCTACACGATGACGATGATGGCATCGGTCATTGTCGGCTTTGCGCTAGGCGAGCCGCTGCTGGCTCTGGCAGATACCGTAGTGGCAGCGATCGCCCCCTTCCTGCATCTTGCGCCGGACATGGGCAAAGAAATTCTGGTGGGCGGCAGCTACGCGATCGCCGGAGTGCTGCTGATGTCAATCAAAACCAACGAGAAAACGGTCGATCCGCATGAGGATCTGCCGGACGTGTGGGAAAATATTCGCGATGGGTTGCGCTATCTGAAGCAGCAAAGCCATGTCAGAGCCGCGCTGATTCATCTGGTGATTTTGTTCTCCATTTTTGCAGCCTTAGCCGTGCTGGTGGTGCGGATGGCGGAAGTGATGCCAGAGCTGAAGTCCTCCCAGTTTGGCTTTCTGCTGGCAGCAGGCGGGGTGGGAATGGCGATCGGAGCGGTGCTGATTGGGCAGTTCGGGCAGCGCTTTTCTCGCGCTCAGCTTAGTTTGTATGGGTCGATCGGTATTGCGGGTTCATTGGCAGCCATTTCATTTTTCACGCACCACTTGTTCCCGACCTTGCTGCTGCTGGTGTTTCTAGGGGTTTGCGCTGCCTTTACGGGTGTACCAATGCAGACGACGATCCAGGAAGAAACGCCGGAAGAAATGCGCGGCAAAGTTTTTGGGCTTCAGAACAACGCGATCAACATTGCGCTGAGTCTGCCGCTGGCTTTGGCGGGGATCGCAGAAACCTGGTTTGGATTGCAGGCAGTGTTTTTGGGGCTGTCGGCGCTGGCGATCGTCGGCGGTATTTTTTCGTGGACACTTTCTCAAGAATCGCTTTCTAGTGAGCCAGATCATCAAAATTAGACATAAACCACTAGAATTCTTAGTACAGGAATAAATTAGCTTAAATTTTCTTAACTTAAATGCATATCGCGTGGCTCGGTAAGAAATCTCCGTTCTGTGGCAATGTCACCTACGGACGCGAGGTTACCAACGCATTGCTTGATCGCGGCTACCAGGTTAGTTTTCTCCACTTTGCCCAGGAAGAAGAAGCAGCGATCGATGCCTCTTGGGGAGAGGTGCAGGAAGTATCGCTGCCTTTCCTGTTCAAGTCGCAGGTCTACACCATCCCCTCGCTGCGGTCGAGCAGGGTGCTAGCAAAGGCGCTGAAAGAGCTGAAGCCGGACATTGTTCATGCCTCTCTGACGCTCTCGCCATTAGACTTTCTGCTGCCAGAAATTTGTGAAGAGCTAAACATTCCGCTGATTGCTACCTTCCATCCGCCGTTCGATCAGAAACGCCGCAATCTGACATCGGGGACGCAACACTTGATGTATCAGCTCTACGCACCATTTCTGGCAAACTACGATCGCGTCATCATTTTTTCCAAGATCCAGCATGATCTGCTGGTGCGGCTAGGCGTGCCCAAGTCGAGAATCTCGATTATCCCCAACGGGGTCGATACCGAAAAATATGCGCCGGGTCTGTCGAAGCTGAAATCGCAGTTGAATGCCCAGCGGATTTTTGTCTATCAGGGACGAGTGGCGATCGAGAAAAACGTGGAGTCGCTGCTGAAAGCCTGGAAGCACTCCGGAATGCGGGCAGACAGCAAGCTGGTAATTGTGGGCAATGGTCCGCTAGCCCCCTCGCTGATGAGCGCCTATGACGAGGAGATAGGCGTGGTCTGGACAGGCTTCATTGCAGATGAGCAAGAGCGGATTCAGATTTTGCGGGGTGCCGATGTGTATATCCTGCCGTCGCTGGTCGAAGGGCTGTCTTTGTCGCTGCTCGAAGCCATGTCTTGCGGAGTCGCCTGCCTCGCCACCGATGCAGGAGCCGATGGTGAAGTTCTCGAAGGGGGCGCAGGGATTGTTTTGAGCACTCATCGCGTCTCCACCCAACTGCAAACGCTGCTGCCGATGCTGCAAGACCATCCCGATGTCACGACGCTTTTGGGACGCAAAGCCCGCCAGCGAGCGCTCGATCGCTATACCCTCAGCCGAAATATTACCCGACTTGAGGAGCTTTACCAGCAGGTGGTGCAGGAGAGCCTTTATCCGGGTCGCCCAGTTAAGCTGAGTTCATAAGTGCGCTATTCGAGAAAAAGCGAGGTTCATGCACTGCATGAACCTCGCTTTTTATCGTCAGGCGATCGTAAGTTATGCAGGCTGAAACTGCCTGAAATGATGGGGTTGACAAAAGCGTAAAGATATGGGGGTTGACAAGAAGGTTGTACTATCCTTAATAATTAATTCAGATTGTATCGAGGAATAACGGGTTGTTACAAATCAGTTTGTGAGTGCTACTTAGATGCTGTTCTACGTTTGAACTGCGCCTGTGGTCGAACGCAATCTTTGATTCAATGCAGAACTTGTGCAGGGTGCTTCAATTCCGTAAAAAATTGAATAGGCGATCGGCTGTCGGCACACTCCGACCTTACAGCTTGAAGCCAGGGAAATGAATTTCCCAACGTTTTTGACCCTGAAGTTTGACCCTGAAGTCCACTGCTAAGTTTCTTGTCTTTTCAAGAAAAAGGTTTTTGGTAATATCCTGAATAGGTTACGCTTTGTTAACTTTCTCTCTCCGAAGATTGAGCCAAACTCCTTCTCTGGGAAGGCTTAGAAACCATTGAAGATAGCGTTAAGTAGAAGGGAATGCCCCTTTGAATTCATCTTTAATTGCGGAGGTTTATCATGCGGATTGCTCAAGTTGCTCCTCTTTGGGAAAGGGTTCCACCCCCTGCATACGGTGGAATCGAGCTAGTGGTTGGGTTACTGACTGATGAATTAGTCCGACGGGGACATGAAGTTACGCTATTTGCTTCAGGTGATTCACTCACCGATGCGATCCTATCCTCTGTTCACCCACGGGCATTGCGCCTGGACTCCAGCGTTAAA
>JBBSFA010000175.1:0-6475 GCA_038239185.1 Elainellales cyanobacterium
AGACCCTACCATTCTGGGCATCATTCTCCTGTGCTGCTTCCTCGGCTACCTCTATCAAGGACCACCTTTCCGTTTGGGCTATCAGGGGCTAGGCGAAATCCTCTGCTTTTTCAGCTTTGGTCCTCTAGCTGTGGCAGCAGCTTACTACAGCCAAACTCAGTCCTGGTCAAACACTAGCCTCGTCGCTTCTGTCATTCTGGGCATCAGCACCAGCCTGATTTTGTTTTGCTCTCATTTTCACCAGGTTGAAGACGACATCGCGGCAGGGAAGCGATCGCCGATCGTCCGGCTTGGGACTCGGCTTGGCGCTCAGTTGTTGCCGTGGCTCTGTGGCAGTCTGTTTGCGCTGACTGGGCTGGGCGTGGGGACTCATCTCTTCCCGATCTGGACTTTGCTGATCTTTGGCAGTCTGCCGCCTGCAATTCAACTCTGTCGGCATGTCTTGGAAAATCACGATCGCCCCGACAAAGTGAATAACTGTAAATTCATTGCCGTTTCCCTCCACTTCTGGAGCGGTTTGCTTTTATGTTTGGGATTCTTGCTACCTGTCTAACTTTTCTAAACTATGGCTCGAATTAAAATCGTCAATCAATACGACAATAGCTTTACGCTGGCTCCCGAAGCCAAACAGGAACTCTTTACGCTCCTGACGGCAGAGCCTTTTTTGCAGCAAGTGTGCGCTCAGCTTGGATGCGATCGCCTGGAATTTACCGAGCTGCTGTTTCAGCCAGTTCCCTATACGCCCAGCGCTACCAAGGGGATGCCTGTGGAATTTGAGCCGTATCACGACTCGCTGGACTACGCCATTCTCAACGTGCCGCCTAACTTCATGTTTAAGGCAAAGATTTTTCAGCCCAGCCGCCTCTGTGCCATTTACCGCAAAGTCTAGCAGTGCTTGAATTCGTATGACCGCCCTAGCCGAACTCGACTATTTTCCTTACCTGACCGAAGACGGGCAGCTCATCGATCGCTTTGACGGCAAAGTCGGGGTCTATGCCATTTTCGACCAGTCCAAAACGCTACAGATGATCGGCTATTCGCGAGATGTATCGCTCAGCCTCAAGCAGCACCTTGTTCGGCAACCGCAGGGCTGCTACTGGGTCAAGGTGCAAACGATCGATCGCCCCAGCCGCACGGTCTTAGAAGAAATTCGCGATGCTTGGATTGCCGAAAACGATCAGGTTCCGCCCGGAAACGGCGCAGAAGCTGTTGCTTGGAATCAGGCGATCGATGCCAAAGCGCAAATGACCGCCGCAGAACAAGCAGCCTACGCCAACAGCGACGATCTAGGCAGGATCAAAACCCTGAAGCAAGTGGCACGGCGCGTTGAAGCCGAAGTCGCGGCAACGCTGGAAGCCAGAGGGTTTACAACTGCTGTTCGCTTTGACCCAAAACAGAAAGAAAAGGGATTACTAGAGCTTTAGGAGCCGCAAGAGAAAAATAGCCTGCAAACTCAACAAATTTCTTAAATATCAGAAATTCAGCACGGAGCGGTGAATCTTTCTCCTGTAGAAAGCCTTGTAGATCTCTACATAGCTACCCATTGTTCCCGATGCTACGTTGAAAAAGCCTCTTCCCCTCCTGAATTTCCCTTTCTCTAGTCACTATGGCATTTACCCTGTTAGGCAACCGCTATCAAGTCCTGAGAACCCTCGGCTCTGGCGGATTTGGCACCACTTATCTGGCAGAAGACCTCCAGATGCCCTCGCACCGGAAGTGCGTGATCAAACAGCTTAAACCGATCGTCAATAATCCCCAAATCTACCAGCTCGTGCAGGAAAGGTTTCAGCGCGAAGCTGCCATCCTGGAAACATTGGGCGACGGCAGCAGCCAAATTCCCAAGCTGTATGCCTACTTTGCCGAAAGTGAGCATTTTTATCTGATCCAGGAATGGATCGAAGGGATGACTTTGCACGAAAAAATTAAGGCGCAGGGAGCAGTTGCCGAAGCCGAAGTCAAGCAAATTTTGACCCAGATTTTGCCAACGCTAACTTACGTGCACAGTCAGCATATCGTCCACCGCGACATCAAACCCGACAACATCATTTTGCGGCAACGCGACAACCATCCGGTGTTGATCGACTTTGGGGCAGTGCGAGAAACGATGGGAACCGTCGTTAACTCCCAGGGCAATACGGCAAGTTCGATCGTGATTGGCACTCCCGGCTTTATGCCTTCAGAGCAGGCAGCTGGCAGACCCCTCTACTCCAGCGACCTCTACAGCCTGGGGCTGACAATGATCTACCTGCTGACAACCAAGCTGCCCCAGGAGCTAGCGCTTGATCCAGCTAGCGGCGAAGTCGTTTGGCGCAGCCACGCTCCCCACGTTAGCGCTGAATTTGCGGATGTGTTGGACAAAGTGATTCAGTATCACCCTCGCGATCGCTACCACACCGCCGAGATGCTGCTGACCGCCTTACAACCGCAGCTAGACTTACCCGCTAACATACAGCCCAGCCCCCCAATCGATCCCAGCCCTACTCCAGCAGTCACCGTTCCACCGACGGTCATTTCTACGCCCCCGATCGCCCAACCGCTGAGCCAGCAAAGACAGATGAGCCAGCAAGGACAGCTTGCTGATCCCTGGGCAGCGAATCAATCTGGTGGTTTTGCCAACCGATCTCTGAATCAACCCCTGAATCAGCTCGGTCAACTGCCGCCGGAACTCGATCGCTGGAACTGGGGTGCTGCCATGCTGCCCGGACTTTGGAGCATCAATAATCGCGTTTGGATTGGGCTAATTGCCTGGACTTGCCTGCTGACCTGCGGCATTAGCTGGGTCGTGATCGCCATTTTGCTCGGCGCAAGGGGCAACCAATGGGCATGGCGCAGCCGCCAGTGGCAAAGCGTTGACGCATTTAAAGCGAACCAGCGCGCCTGGTCAACCGCAGGGGTTGTGGTCTGGGGCATCTATGCGGCGTTGATCACGCTGGGGGTTATAGTTGGCAGTCTGGATTCTTCACAAACTGCATCGAATTCACAAACTGCATCGAACAATTCCACGGGCGACTCACAGCAACAATCGGCTGAATCCACTAATGTGTTTGGCTTCCCCGCACCTTTGAGTGAGCCAACAGACTCGATCGATGGCACTTGGCAGCTAGGCTGGGCGATCGACGGCTCAACTCATCAAGGCAAATTGACGATCGACGGCGATCGAGGGCAGTTAACGGTGACAGCAACGGGGAAGGGGCAAAAAAGCGATCGCATTCAGGAAACCATGCGCCTCTGGTCTTCTCCACGCGGCTTAGTTCTGCTGGGCTACAATCCGATCGATGCTGGCAACAAAGCCCCTTCTACCAGCTATTCGCCAGACAATTTTCTGTTTGAACCCCAATCGGACGGCTCGTATCGAGTCACCCGCTGCGACGATGCCCACAACTGCATAGATGTCACCGCGACTCCACCCGGATAGTCTATCCAGCCGCTGTCACCGAAGCGAAGCGCTACCTTCGGTCAAAATACCCTCCTTGTCCAGGGACTTCAACCAATTTTTCGTCGATCGCCCCGATCGCAGCGTGATAATCGCCACCTGCGGATAGTGCTGCTGATGCTGTTGCAGCATCGCCGGATACTC
This sequence comes from Elainellales cyanobacterium, assembly GCA_038239185.1. Lineage (GTDB taxonomy): Bacteria > Cyanobacteriota > Cyanobacteriia > Elainellales > Elainellaceae > FACHB-886. The sequence continues at coordinate 3,578 of JBBSFA010000175.1, forward strand.
TCGCCGCCGCCGATGGTAGGTTTTCAGCATCCATAGGATCATCGACTCTTTGCCGAATGCTTTGACTAAGCTCTCTCGATTGCTATTCCATAAAGCTTGGCGCGTCAGTCCCCGGCGCAATGTCCGCCACACAATCCGACTGAAAACGAGCCAGAACGGATAGTCTAGCCAAACGATCGTATCGGCTTGGCTCCAGATCAAATCGCGGACGCGGCTGTAATTTCCATCGACAACCCAGCGATCGCTCTGCAAAGCCCGCTCGACCCGCTCTCGAAACACATGCTCTTCAGCGGCTGTCCAGTTTGGCTCCCAGTGCAGCGCATCTAGTTCCACATGCGGAAGCTGAAGTCGCTGAGCAATCTGTTTCGCCAGCATTGTTTTGCCAGAGCCGCTCGTACCAACCACATGAATTCGTTGCATAACAGGTTGCATAGCAGGTTGCATAACGGTTAGCTTTTGTCCGCCATGGAATGACTCACCGAAAATGAGTTACCGCAGCCGCAGCTAGAGACCGCATTCGGATTTTGAAAGCGGAAGCCACCGCCCATCAGGTCTTCCGAATAGTCCAGCATCAGCCCATCCAAATATGCCCAGCTTTGGGCGTTGATCACGATCGCAATTCCACCACAGTTCAAAGTGCGATCGTCTGTGGCTGTTTGGGCATCGATCGCCAGCGTGTAGTACCAATCCGCGCATCCTCCAGCGGCAATCCCAATCCGAAACTGCGTTTTCGGGTCAGGATGTTTGGACTTAATCCGGTTCACCTCTGCCATCGCCGCCGGACTCAGTTGAATCGCCATACTCTTTTCTCAGAACTCAGCCATTAGCCATCTTACCGCTACAAAAGCACCACAAAAGCACAGGGGCGCGACGATCGCCCCCCTGCCCAAGTTTATTTTAAATTTGCGCGATCGCTGACTGGGTTCAGCTTCTAATTGGTTCGAGCGTAATCGTCTTGAAACCGAATAATGTCATCTTCGCCCAAATACTCGCCGTTCTGAACTTCAATCAAGATCAGCGGAATCACGCCAGGGTTCTCTAGACGGTGCGTGGTGCAGGCAGGCACATAGGTAGACTGGTTGCAGAACAGCAGTTTTTCTTCATTGTTGCAGGTGACGCGCGCTGTCCCCGATACCACAATCCAGTGCTCGCTGCGATGGTGATGCATCTGCAAGCTGAGGCGATTGCCCGGTTTCACCTCAATGCGCTTGATTTTGTAGCCTTGCCCTTCTTCCAGCACAGTGAACGATCCCCATGGGCGTAGTTCAGTGGCTGCAATGCCTTGCAGCGTAGGATTGGTCAAAGTTAGAGCCGCAGATTGAGTTGCTTCTTTTGATTGAGCCACAGTAGTTTCTCCTTGGAACAATTACAGAGTCAGATTACAGAGTCTTACGAATGCAAAGTCTTAGAGCGCAAAGTGAGTTAAATTGCAAAGCGCTAAAGCGAACCTGAAGCCAAAACTCAGAGCCGAAACTCAACACACAAGGTAAAGCCGGAAGCCTTAGCTACAGTAACAAACTCTTTTCTGCTTCTGAAACCTTCCATCTGCTAATTCACCGGATTTATACCGTCTCTTCATAATTTAAGAATTTTAAGAATTAGGTTGCAGGAATACACCGATACCGTTGTGAACTCGCGCCGCTGTGCTGGGAGGGCGATCGAGAATCTGTCCACCTAAATACAGCGTGGTCGAACTGCCGCCATCTAAATTCAATGCGTCTACAAAGCCCATTTGTTGCATGATTCGGGCAACCTCTGCCAAAGTTGGACCCAAGCCATCGACTCGCTCATGCACCGCGACGAGCGCCAGATTTCCTGTAGGCGTAGAGGCAATCACGCTGCGCGGAGCAGATTGTTGAATAAATGCGCTGGAAAACTGCTCTGCTTGGGCATTCAGGACAATTTGCCGATCGCGCAGCAGCAATGGACCGCCCCCAATCACATCGGCAAACTGATCGAAATCGACGGGCTGCGTTGCCGTATTCACCTGAACCGTTGCGCCAGGGGCTAGCGCTCTCGCTGCATCAGCATCGGCACGAACGACCAGCAGATAGCCATCGGCAGGAATCGGGATGGTGGTTTTGCCAGCAGTACTGGCAAGGCGCTGGCTCATCACTTGCTGATTCCGCACGGTCACCAGCGTTTCAGCATTCAAGATCGAAGTATAGTTTGCGCCCCAAGCAGGCGTGTAGCGGCAAAGCCCTGCCCCCACAAAACCGCTGTTCAGGGACAAGACTGGGAAGTGCTGCCCGGTGCCGAGCGTCAGGGTTTCCTGAAGGCTCAGGTGTCCCACCGTCATTTCACCTGTCTTTTTCCAGGCGATCGCGCCTCGATTCAAGATCGGACCCGACACCCAGCGATCGTCTGTGCGGATCGCACCCAGCGGCAGTTGGGTATTGCGATTAAAGAAGCCGCCGTTAATTGCTGCCGCCGCCTGATTCCGCTGTGCCGTTGCGAACAAAGAGGCTGTCCCCGCAACTGCTCCCGGATTGCCAATAATCGGCTTCAGCGCGACACCGGGCTGTTTGGAATCTATCTCTAAGGCAACCACCGGAAATTGACTGTTCCCCAAACTCACCATCTGCTGCTGCCAGCGGACTCCCGGTGCCCAAGCGATATCTCGCGCCACCAGCGAGTCGGGGCGGATGTCAATCAGCAGGCGATCGGGATCGTTCAGCGACCAGACGCGGGGACGAACGGTATCAGGAAAGGAGAGATTAATCACCGTCCGATCGCCACTCTGCTGCACGGTTGCTTTTTTGAGGCGATAGCCGGCTCGTGACGTAAAGCTCCGAATCGTAGCGGGATCAATTTTGGCATCGATCGTCAGGGTGGCTGCGCCTCGGTCTTCGGTGAGCTGCCAGGGGGTCGGTTTGTCCAGATCCAGCGCAATCCGAT
>JBBSFA010000176.1:0-6467 GCA_038239185.1 Elainellales cyanobacterium
CATTGCCTGAGATAGCCCCCACGCGCCGACAAAGGTTCCAGCAGTTTCAGCCGCCGTTAGATCCAGCATCAGGCTGACGGCACTGTTGGTCATGACTCCCGATGCTAGACCAAATAGCATGACGCTACTTTTAAGCAGCAGCGGACTTTGACTGAAGCCCGACAGAATCACCAGCAAAAAGCAGGCGCTTGTGAACCAGCAGCCCAATCGAGCAGTCGGCTTCTTGCCCAGCCGAGGCACAATCAAAAAGCCAGCGATTCCCATGCCTGCCAGAACGCCGTAACCCCAAAATTTATTCAGTCCGGCACTTTCCGCGATCGTCATGCCAAACACTTCGCGGGCGTAAGGCTCCAGCACAGGCTGCTGCAAAAAGAGGCTGATGGTCATTGCCAGCAGAAAGGCGAAAAAGATCCCCGTCTGACGACTAGCCGTCAAAATCCGAAAGGCTCTACCGAGCGTGATCCGATCTTCTCGTTCCGCCAGGGTCGATCGCGAAGCATAGCGCGAATATTTTTTCTCAATGCCGTAGGTTGCCACCAGGGTCAGCAGAAACACCGCGATCGGGAAGACCAGAAACAGGCGGTTAATCGTGGGCTGGAGCGTTTCTGGGGTTAAACCTGTCAGCATTTTTTGCCCCACGATCGCCCCAATCACAATTCCCACCATCAGCATCGACCAGACAATGCCGACAATCTTCGATCGATTTTCCTCATCGGAAATATCGACCAGCATTGCCATAAACGGCGTTGAACTGGCGCTGATACACAACCCATACAGCCCAAACATCAATGCCAGCAGTCCAGACAGCGCTGTGGTTTGCCACGACCAACCCAATGCCAAGCTAGCGCCCAACCGCCAAACCACCTGCACCGCCAAAAACAAACAGACAATTTGCAACGCCATGCCGATCCAGATATAGCCCGTCCGGTGATGCCCCCGAATCGGTCTGGCATCCGACAGTTGCCCAAACCAAATCCGCGCAGGCGAAACAAACTGATACATGGCGATCGTTCCGGCGGCGATCGTGCCAGGGACTTTCAGTTCAGAAATCATCACCTGATTCAGGACACCCAGAGTCAGCAGCGAGAGCACTCCTAGACCCATCTGGAACAGTCCCAGGCGAAACATGGTAAATAAGCCCACTTTGGGAAGGGCAAGATCTGGAAATGAAGTTGCCGAGGCTTCGGTAGGGCGATCGGTGGTCATAGTGGTTTTTATAGTACGAAGATCGCTAGTTTATCGAAAGCGCCAGCCCTGGATCAATGCGCTGACCAGATACAGCACGATCGCACAGCCGACGATCGCCGGAAAAATCAGCACATCCTGTATATGCCAGTACAGAAAGGAAAAATTTAGCCCAAACTCGCGACGCATCAGCAGAAACGCCCATTCTCCTAGCCAAATGCCCGCTAGCCCAATTAAAATCAGCCCTGCCACCCCACCTGGAATGCGGCGCGGTAGCAGCAGATTGGCAGCGCTGGCGCAGACGATCGCGATTACTAGTTTGACGAGCAAATTAGTCAGGCTGTTCATCGGCAGGGTCAAAATGAAAGGTAAGAGTATCTTACTGCCCCAGCTCTTGCGATCGACGACAGGCGGCTTGAACTGCGCCAATTAATGCCGATCGCAAGCCTGCCTGCTCTAGGTGGGCGACTCCGGCGATCGTGGTGCCGCCCGGACTGGTGACTCGATCTTTGAGTTCAGCGGGGTGGAGTCCGGTGGTTTGCAGCAGTTCTGCCGTGCCGCGCACGGTTTGCAATGCCAGTCGGGTGGCGGTAGCTCTGGGCAAGCCCACGGAAACGCCACCGTCGATTAGCGCTTCGATCATGACTGCCACAAAGCCGGGACCAGAGCCGGAGAGTCCTGTGACTGCGTCTAGTAGGTTTTCGGGGACTTCTACCACTTCACCCACGGCGCTAAAAATCCGCTGTGCCGTTTCCAGGTGCGTGGCTTGCGCCTGTTGTCCTGCCGCGATCGCCGTCATGCCTGCGCCCACGGTGGCAGGTGTGTTGGGCATGGCGCGGATCACAGGCTGATCTGGGAAAGCTGCTTCTAATCGCTTGAGCGGCACGCCTGCCAAAATGGACAGGACGATTTGCTGCGGATTGGTGGGGCGTAAGTCTGCTGTGACGCGATCGAAAACCTGGGGCTTGATGGCTAGCAGCAGCACCTCAGCGCTAGAGGCGATCGCCTGATTGTCGATCGTCGTTTCTACGCCGTACTGCTGGGTCAGAAACTCTCGACGCTGGGTTTGGGGTTCGCTGACGATAATTTGATTGGGCAAAAAAGTTTGCTGAACAATAAGGCGGGACAACAGGGCTTCCCCCATTATCCCGCCGCCGATAATGCCAAGCTTAGCTGACATAGAATTATTTAAAATAAATTGTTAGCAACGCTTTTACATTAATGATCCCGAAGGCTTTTGCACGGACAAAATATTCATTTGACGCTTGCAAGCCAATCAGCCAGTGCAATCAACAGCTTGCAAGAGTTACTTTAAATTGGGTAATGAAGATAAAACCACTAAATATTAAATAACCCTTGCAAGCGATCGATTAATGTTTGAGGTAAGTTTGTCCTTCAGACTAGGCCATCCGGGCTTGTTCAGCCGTCCAAGCGGGAGAAGGAGTCATGGGGCGAGCTGTCGTCCGCATTTGGGCTTGCTGCATTGCGATATCAGCCATGCCGCCCAACTGAGTGCTGACTTGAACACAGCTTGGTGTAAACAGAAAAATGCTTTCGCCAATCCGCTCTTGATGACCATCGATCGCGTAGGTTCCGCCTGCAACGAAATCAACGGCGCGCTGGGCTTGATCGGGGTCCATGATCGTCAGATTTAGCACCACCGATTTGCGTTCGCGTAGTGCCCGAATCACTTGAGGCATTTCCTCGAAAGTGCGCGGCTCCATCACCATTACTTCAGACATTCCGTTTGCTGCACCGGGCATACCAATCACATTGCTCACTGAAGATCCCATAGTTGCCTCACTAGAAAGAATGCTGCGTTCCCGCAATCTGCTGTTGTTGCTGCTCCGCCGCCGAGTTTCTTCTTCCGGCAGGGGTTGAGGATTTTCTTCTTGATAGAGATTACGATAGTCCTCTCCGTCTACTTCTGCGTAGTCGTAGTCGTAGTCAACGGACTCATTCAAACCCACGAAATCTCTCAGTTTCGAGAAGATGGTATTCACAATTCACGCTCCATCACAATTAACGTTTACTTAGGTTTGGCATGGCTAAATATACAAACTAGCCGCTCAATAGATACTGAACTAACGATAAATAACGAAAACCAGGAAGATCCCCAAAAAGTCTTTTGAGTAGAAGATCCCAAAGCTTTTAGTAGATTTTATCTAAGCCGTGGGGAAGATTCTAGATCATTTTCTGCCAACTTGAACAACCAATTTTTTGCGGATTTTGCTTGGGGTTTTTCAGAGTTGAGACCACAGTATACATCCACTTTCTTAGAATCACTACTTTAGGGGGAAAATTTCTGAAAAGCCTTTAGGCAAGGGGTTTCAGCCGCTATAAAATAAAGTAACGCTGTGCAAACAAATGATGCATAAAACTAACATCAATTGAGGTAGATGCTATCTGGCAAGCGATCGCTCGATCGCTCGAACTGGTACAAATCAACCAATGGTTGAAGCGAAAAATCATTCAGGAAGCATTGTCTAATATAGGGTATTCGGGTTCTAGATTGGAAGCTAAAAACCCTGAAGCAATCCTTAAGATCCCCTTAGTCGCTCCATCACCTGATTCCAGGGTGGAAAGACTTTTAGACAGGCTCGAATCCCAGCGCTACGTTGATAATCCGAAGAATAACCCGTAATTTATGGGCTTTCGCGTTTGATTTGTTTGCTTTCGCGTTTGATTTGTTTGCTTGTCAGAGCACGGAGGGTTACGCCTGCTAACCATACTGTATATAGCGCTGGAGTAAGCCCTGATTGCTTACCCGTAGAGTATACTCCAGTCTGGAAAAATGAAACAGGCTTCTTAAAATTTGTTGGTAGAAAGTTTTGAAACTGGGCACGATCGCCCGGTTTCAGGGCGTTTCTCTCTCTCTTTCCTGACAAAACCGAGAAAAACCGGATGAAAACCGGAAAGCCCTCTGGTCGATCGAAAAAAATTGTGTTAATCAACACGTAGGTTTAGCCAGAGCGAAACGGTTTAATGCAGAGCGCTTTTTTAAAACCTGCTCGTACACCTGTATGGGTGTCTCACCGATCGCGATCGCCAAACAAAGTTCTGCCGAGCCGGATGGCGGTGGAGCCAGCGGCGATCGCGATCGGGTAGTCGCCTGACATGCCCATTGAGAGTTCTTGCATCTGAATCCGCTGCCAGGGCTGCTGGCGAATCTGTGCCGCCAAGTCGCGGGTTTGGTCAAATAGCGATCGCGTTTGGGCTTCGTCTAGCCCTAGGGGCGGAATTGCCATCAATCCGACGATGTTTAGGTGAGGGCATTGGTCGAGCTGCGGCAGATCGTTCAGCAGCTCTGGGATGCTCCAGCCAAATTTGTCGGGATCGGGCAGAATTTTGACCTGGAGGCAGAGGCGCGGCGGCTGGGGTAAATCTGCGGCGAGTTGGTCGAGCTTTTGTGCCAGCTTGAGGCTGTCGATCGAGTGAATCCACTGGAATTGGGTGATGGCTTTGGCGGCTTTGTTGGTTTGTAGATGTCCAATCAAATGCCAGGTGATGTCGGTTAGGTCTTGCAACTCTGCTTGTTTGGCTTCTGCCTCCTGCACCCGATTTTCCCCGAAATCCCGCACGCCTGCGGCATAAGCCGCCCGGATCGCTTCAACCGAGACTTGCTTGGTGACGGCAATTAGCCGGACGGAATCGGGGAGGGTTTGGCGGATTTGGGTGATTCGATCGCCGATCGAGGAGGTTGGAGAAGCACTTGTCATATTATCTGTGTAGCATGAGATTACTGAGAAGGCAATTTAGAATTGGTACATGAGAGGGCGATCGGGGTTTTGGGGGTTTGGGTTGGGGAGGCTGGTAGACCCTAAGTTTCTAAAAAATCCTCGCAGACATGCAAACGACTCGCAAACCGATGCCGTCGTCACGGTTATCCGGAGAGAGCCGGCCGCGAACCGCCGAGCGGCAGTTCCTGGGATTGAAGTCCCACGCCCCCCCCCGCAGCATCCTTGCATCAACATTTCCATCTGTCCAGGAACTCTCATCGATCGGCGCACCTTCATAGTTTCTATGCCAGCAATCGGTACACCACTCCAAGACATTTCCATGCATGTCGCATAGACCAAAGGCATTCGGTAGAAAACTGCCAACTGCGATCGTTTCTCCTCGACGCTGTCCTTTTACGCTGGAACCGTAAGTGTAGTTGCCATCATAGTTCGCTAAGTCAGTGGAAATCGTTTCGCCAAAATGGAACGGCGTAGTTGTGCCAGCTCGGCAGGCATATTCCCATTCCGCCTCACTGGGCAAACGATAAGACTTTCCGGTTTTTTGACTGAGGCGATCGCAAAATTCGACTGCATCATGCCAAGATACCTGTTCTACTGGACGATCGCTCCCTTTGAATCTAGAAGGATCAGCATTCAGATCAAGATTCACTTTAGGAAATGAGGCAACTAGTTTCCACTGAGCTTGTGTCACCGTTACTTTGCCCATAAAAAAGGGTTGAACAGTGACACGATGCTGCGGTGATTCATTATCTCGGCGCTCTAGTTCGTTCTCCGGTGAACCCATGAGGAACGTGCCACCTGGAATGGTAATCATCTCCAGCGCCACACTGCCCAAGTTTTCGATAAAGTAGTTTACCTGCCCAGAGAGATTGATGACTGCACCTTGCCTCAGCCTATCCTGATAATCCTCTTCTGCTGCCTCCAGAATCGGTTTGGAAATGGTTTTGACTTCCTCCTCTGTCAGTTTTAGTTCTTGGCTGAGGGTCGCTAGCTCCTCGATAATCTCTGAATCAAATGGATAGCAGCCTTCCCCAATCAGCTCAATCAACATTTCCTCATATTCTTTCTGCGATCGCCGAATCGGTTCCCATTCTTCTGCTAAAACCTGCTCGGCTTCTTCCGGCAACAGCCCAATTTTTTTCCTAAGCTGCTCCAGTCGAATTTTCTCAAAGCTGCTCAGCTTCCGATCGCTCAAACACTCCCGGACGCGATCGCGATACTGCTTCAAAACTGCTTCCTGTTCCAGCGCCTTATCCACATCCACTTGAATTTCGGTTTCTGTGGCAACTGAAATCGATTCAGTCGGGCTAGCCAAAGTTGGTCTAATTTTAAGAATCGGCTTGAGATATTCTGGAATCGCCGTTTTTTCGACTGCATCCACCACCTCAAACTTGCGCTGTTCCTCCGAAACCGTCGATCGCGACACAGAACCGCCAGATACAGAATTGCCAGCCAGCGAAAGCTGAATCGCATTGCAGCCAAACTTATAGGCTTGCTCGATCGATCGCCCATATCCCAAGGCTCGGTAAAACCCGGTAGCAA
>JBBSFA010000177.1:0-6452 GCA_038239185.1 Elainellales cyanobacterium
CGATCGTCGAGCAGGTCAACGAAGCGTTCAAGACTGCATCCGAAGGCTCCATGAAGGGCATTCTGGGCTATAGCGACTTGGATTTGGTGTCCTGCGACTATCGCGGTACGGATGAGTCTTCTATTGTCGATTCCAGCCTGACCATGGTGATGGGTGGCGACATGGTGAAGGTGATCGCTTGGTATGACAACGAATGGGGTTACAGCCAGCGCGTGGTTGATTTGGCAGACATCGTTGCCAAGCAGTGGGCTTAGCAAGCAGTGGGCTTAGACTGTAGCCGCTTGCGATCGACAGATTGAACGAAGCTGATCGATTTGCTTTGGAAGGGTTCTACCCTTTCAAAGCAATTTTTTTCACGCAATTTTTTTCGCTAAAGTCGCTAAGTCGCTACCGCTTCTTGGGCTGCATCCGGCGCTTCAAACTTATAGCCAACTCCGCGCACCGTTTGAATCAGAGCGGGTTGAGACGTATCAATCTCGATCTTTTTGCGAATCTGCCCAATGTGAACATCCACAACGCGCTGATCGCCCACATACTCATAATCCCAAACTTTTTGGATTAGCTCGGCTCGTCGCCAGACTCTACCGGGGTGACTTGCTAAGAAGTGAAGCAAATCAAATTCTAAGGCAGTCAACGGCACAATATCCCCATTGAGCGTGACCTCGCGGCGAACCGGGTCAATGACTAAGCCATTAAAGGAGAGACATTGCTGCTCTGCTGCGGTCACAGGTCGCTGACGTTTGAGAATCGCGCCGACTCGCCACTCCAATTCACCTAAGCTAAAGGGTTTGGTGAGGTAATCATCTGCACCCTGGGCAAAGCCGCGAATCTTGTCGGCTTCGTCGCTGCGGCTCGTCAGCATGAGGACGAAAACGCCCGTGCGGCTCTGCATCTCTTGGCAAAGCGTATAGCCCGTCGCATCTGGCAGATTGACATCCAGCACGACCAGATCGGGGTTAAACTGCTCGAACATTGCCAAAGCGCTCTTGCCATCTTCGGCGGATTCTAGCTGATAATTTTGCTTAGAGAGAAATCGGTGAATCAGAGTCCGGATAGCGGGATCATCATCTACAACAAGAATTTTGGCTGAAGCCATTGATCTTACCTTAGCGCGAGTTGAACAACAGTAAGCAGGAGAACGAAAGCTGAGGCAATGGGCTTTTTAAAGCTCAGTCAATCTTTAAAGCGCTCAGTCAATCTTTAAAGCTCAGTGAAAAAATCTCAGTGAAAAATTGGCAGCGCTCGGGCTGCTTTATTAGGGGTTAAACCCCAATCAATATATACTCTGCATATGATGCAGCTACACATTATCTGACTCATAATCTAACTACACAAATAATATCAGCCTAGAAACTTTGCAATGCCAACTCTCTAGAGCCACTCGCTCGATTGGTTGGACTCAGATCGGGACTGACTCAGGTCGGGACTGACTCAGGTTGGGACTTAGCGGGTAGATTTAAAACCGAACAGAAGCGGCAAAGGTGTAGCTGAGTTAATCTTTAAGTTGACTCTATTTGCGGAATGCGGGTAGATGAGTACACTAGTGGCTAGCGGGGTTTGCTAGCAGGCGAGTGACATGTAGTCTTGAGATAGTATGGAGCTTAAGCGGCATGGAGCTTGGTAGTCTTTCCACTGCGTCTTACCCATTGCGTCTTACGCCAATCATAATCGAATTAGGTTGAGGGAGTCTTCCGGAGGATGGACATGAGTGATAAAAGTCCCTACGAGCGGCTTGAGGTCAGTGAGGAGGCGACGTTTGACGAGATCCAGGATGCCAAAAGTCGGCTGGTGCAGTTGCATAGTGGCGATCGCAAACAGGTAGAAGCGATTGAAGCCGCCTATGATGCTGTGTTAATGGATCGCCTCCGCCTTCGTCAGGAAGGCAAAATTAAAGTGCCCGATCGAATTCGATTTCCAGAACGGTTGATTGATCCCCCCTCTGACTATACTCCAGCCGCTTCTAAACAAGCTCCGGATTGGTTGCAGCGGCTGATTGATACCCCCAGCCGCGCTGACATCCTTTTGCCTGGAGGGTTGTTCTTAGGGGCAGGGCTGCTGAGCTTATCTAGCCCGTCGCTAGCATTGGCTTTAGGGGTTGGCTTCAGCCTGTATTTCCTCAACAGAAAGGAGCAAAAATTCGGTCGCGCCTTCCTGCTAACACTGATTGGGCTAATCGTGGGGGTAGTTTTGGGGCTACAGGTGGGCAATTTACTGGTGTCGCAGATTGCCGGGGTGTCGGTAGCGCCGGACGTTGTGGCAGCGATGATTACTTTCGCGATTTTGTGGATTGTCAGTAGTTTTCTCCGTTAATTAGATAATTAGATTTAAGTCGGGTGAAGCAGAGTCGGGAGCCTAGTCGCTTTCTGACTCTTCTTCGATCTTGGGGGAAGTGGTAAACAGACCCGCTTTGAGCGCAAAGTCGATCTGAGCGGGCTGCACAGCGGAAGCGGGAGTCGCTCCGGTCGCGCTTGCCATCGGGGAGACAGACAAAGTTGTTTGGTGACAAAGCACGGTCAAGACGCAAGAGCAAAGCGCCAAGACGCAAAAATCGAGGTTGCCGCCAGATTGCAGCCAGTGGACTAGATAGGGGGATTGAGCCGCAGAGGTTGGTGCGGTTCTTTGGGAATACATCGCTGGAGCAAGTTCATGGCTGGATGCCAGAGGACTTAGCGCCAAGTTCGCAATAGGTGCTGCCAGAGGGCGCGATCGCCACACAAGATCGCTGGCTCTCGGCTGTTCGGGTTCAGCGAAGGGGCGATCGCTAGCTCGATTAGTCAGTTTAGGGGACTCCTTGGGGGTCATTTTCACGGGGTTCAAACCTCAGTATCTAGCCATCCACTTTACAGCGATCCTAGCGGAATTGAGCAAGTGCCGATCGCCTGTCCTTTATAGATTGCCCGATTTACCGGACAAAGTTTCTATGAAGCTTGCTTCTAAGTAATAAACGCAATTTTCGGCAGAAGTGTTTCTGTGAAAATGGGCAAATTTCCGAACTTCACCCGAACTTTATCCGGATTTTATGGTGTGCTCACGGAACAAAAGTGCCATTAGGTCGCCAGATTGACCTGGGAGCCGCGATCGCCTTTATAGACTTCGATATGCGTCTGAAAGGCTTCTTTGAGATGCGGCATGTGGGTAACAGTGAGGATGCAGGCAAAGTCAGCCGCGATCGCATTGATGGAGGCAATCAGGCGATCGCATCCGGCTTCGTCCTGCGTGCCAAATCCCTCATCGATGACTAGAAGCTGTAAGGCAGCCCCCGATCGCTGGGCTAACAGCCGCGCCAAAGCCAACCGGATCGCAAAATTGACCCGAAACGCTTCGCCGCCAGAATAAGTTTCGTAAGAGCGAGTGCCTTGGGTGTCGCCAATCAAAATATCCAGCGTATCGATCAGCTTGTGGCTCTCGCGCTGGGTGGCTCCGCGCTTGGCGCGCTGGGTTACAAATTGGACATGCAACTGATTGGCGCTCAACCGTCCGAGGATGTGATTCGCTTCGGCTTCTAGCTGCGGCAAAACGTTTTCGATCATCAACGCCTGAATTCCATTTTTGCCAAAGGCTTGCGCTAGCTCTTGGTGAATTCGCAACTGATGCCGCACCGCCTGAAGCTGGGTTTGAGTTTCTGTTTGCTGCTGGCTCAAAGTTGCTAACTGCTGCTGCTGTTGCTGAAGCCGCCCCAGTGCGGCAATCTGCTCATCTAGCTGGCGGCGCTGCTGTTGAAGCTGCTGTTCTAGCGTTTGGATGGTGGACTCTGGATTGGGAGATTGCTCCATTTCTTGCTGAAGCAATGCGACTTGTGCGGTGATTGCCTGAAGCGCTTGCGATCGACTGAGCCAAAGTTCGGTCAGTTCTGCGAGGCGCTGCTGCACCTGGGGATGGAGCTGCTGGGCTTGAGTAAGTTCCTGATAGCGTAACCGCCAGCTTTGAGCCTGCCGCAGCGTTTGCCGCAGGGCTGTATGCTGCTCTAAGCTGTAGCCCAGATCGCTGATCTGCTGCGCGATCTGCTGGATTTGCTGTTGCAAGGGCGAATGGTCTAAAGCGGCAATCTGCTGTTCTAATGTGGCGATCGCGGCAACCAGTCCGGGCAATCGTTCGGCAACCTGTGCCTGTCGCTGCTGGGCTTGTCGGAGTTCAGATGATTTAATCTCTGCCCAACGCCAGCGATCGACTTGCCCTCTGGCTAGCGCATGATCCTTGTCGTCGTAGCTCAATCGATGCAGGCTTTGATTCAGTAAATGCAGCTCTGCGTAGAGATCCGTCGCATAGTCCCCGGATTGCAGCGATCGCTCGACTCCAGCCTGCTCGGTGGCAAGCTGCTGGAGTCGAGTCTGCGTTTCGGCTACACCTTGGAGCTGCTCTTGGAGCTGTCCGCGTCGCTCTAGCAGGGAGCCGTACTGAGCCAGTTCTCGCTCTAGTTCGCGGTATTCCTGCCGCAGGATCTTGATTTCGCGATCGGAGGTGGTGAGCTGTTCTCGCAGTACCCAAAGCTGGTTGAGTACCTCTTGGTGTTCTGCTTGGTGGCGGTGCAGGACGAGCTGCCAGTGAGGTTCGTCTAGGGGGCGATCGCACAGCGGGCAGGGCGGGAAAGCGATCGGATGCAGTAATGCTACAGCGGTTGTTTCTTCTGCTGTTTCGTGCAAGAGGCTTTTTTCTAGCGCTTCATTGCCTCGACTGCTTGGCTCTCCGACCCCCTTTTGCAGCAGGTGAATTTTGTGATCTAGCTCTGCGAGTTCACGTTCACATTCGCGCTGCTGTTCTTGAAGCCGCTCTAGGAAATTGCGGCGTTCCAGCCCTTTCTCGCGGACTTGCTGCTGATAGAGGCGGCGTTTTTCTAGATTTTCGATGTTTTCGGCAAGGCTCACGACCGACTGCTGAAGCTGAGGCTGGCGTTGCTGCTGATGATCTAGCGATCGCCGCAGCGATTCCAGTTCTTCTAAACGTGCCGAGAGACGGGTTGAGAGGCGATCGAGTTGGCTTTGCACCTGCTGACGACGTTGCAACAGCGGAGTCGCTTTCATCTGGAGGTGATCAAGTTCGGTAAGCCGGGTGCGTGCCTGCTGGAGTTGCACTAAGGCGGCGTTGATGTCGTCGGCTTTGGCGAGCGTTTGGGCGATATCTTGCTGCTGTTGGATCAGGGCTTCGTGCTGGGCTTGCGCCTGCTGGAGCTGATGCGTCAGATGATTTTGTTGCCTGACCTGCTGTTGCTGAAGCTGCTGGAGCTGGGTTTGTAGCGTCTGGTGCGTTTGAAATTTGGCGGATTGGATTTCTTCTTCGGCTTGCAGATGTTGCAAGTGGGCATAGTGGGAGGCGATCGCCGTTCCGTCTCGCAGCAGGGCTTCTAGCTGTTGAAGTTGCTGCTGTGCTGCCGATCGCTCTTGCTGCAAACGCTGACAGTCTTGGTTCAGGTGTTGCTGCTGCTGCTGCTGTAAGGTGAGCTGCTGGAGCCAGGTTTGTCGCTGCTGTTGAGCGACTTGGAGCTGCCGCAGGGCTTGCTGATCGCAGGCTTGCTGTTGCTGCTGTTTTTCTAAATCGGCTTGCAGGTTGGTGGCTGCGATCGCGATGCCTTCGGCTTGCTGGGCTTGGGTGGCGATCGTTTCTAGACTGCGTTCCAGCAGGGTTAGCTCGGCTTTGAACTGGCGGCTTTTTTCTTTGGCTTGTTCGGAAAGTTCGTCGTATTGCTCTAGCTTTAGCAGGTCTGCCAGAATTTGCTTGCGATCGCTGGGGCGCTTCAGCATGAATTCGTCGGCGCGTCCTTGCCGCAGGTAGGCGGAGTTGATGAAGGTTTCGTAGTCCAGCTTGATGTGCTGCAAGATCATCTGCTGGGTGGCCCGAATTCCTTTTTCAGTGAGCGATCGAAAGCCT
The DNA here is from genome assembly GCA_038239185.1 of Elainellales cyanobacterium. Lineage (GTDB taxonomy): Bacteria > Cyanobacteriota > Cyanobacteriia > Elainellales > Elainellaceae > FACHB-886. The sequence continues at coordinate 5,863 of JBBSFA010000177.1, forward strand.
TCTGGGGTTTGTACCTGAAACTCTAAAGAGGTGGCTTGACCGCGATGGCGCGATCGTAGGACTCGATAGGTTTGCTGCCGACACTGGAAGGTGAAGTCTACTGAGGCTTCTAGAGTGCCGATGTGAATGATTTCGTCTTCGCTGAGGGCGCGGCTTTCTCCCCAGAGTGACCAGGCGATCGCTTCTAGAAGAGAAGATTTTCCGGCTCCGTTTGCGCCACAAATGCAGGCAACATGTAGCCCCCGAAAGTCGAGGGTGGCTTCTTGGTAGCTCAAAAAGTTCTTGAGGGTAAGTTGCAGCGGGATCACAAGCGTTACGGGCAAAGCGATTGATACTAACTTAGCAGTACATTAGCTCTTTAATACACTTGAACGGGGTTATTCTTTAAAGAATTTCAAAAATAAGGTTGAGTTACGGTTTGAATCTTGCAGAAAGCTGATCTGGTGAGCTTTTTGCGATGCCTCAAATTTGGTGATTTTGTTAAAGATAGTGCGAGGTTCGACTAATGGATTGTCGGCGGGAGGTTGGAAATCCGAGCCGTGGGGGGCGACCCCCACACCCCCGAATCTGGGGGACGACCCGCTTCCCCC
>JBBSFA010000178.1:0-6450 GCA_038239185.1 Elainellales cyanobacterium
AAGCGCTTCAGCAAGCCAATCGCACCACAGAAATGCTGGGTTCGGTGGAGCAAATGACGCGATCGATTCAGGATGTGGCAGATAGCGCCTATAAAACGGCACAGGTTGCCCAAACTGCTTCTGCTACGGCAGCATCCGGCGGAGTGGCAATGGATCTGACGGTGCAGCATATTTTGAGCCTGCGGCAAACGATCGGGGAAACGGCGAAAAAAGTGAAACGGTTAGGGGAGTCTTCGCAGCAAATCGCCAAGGTCGTCTCACTGATCAACCAGATCGCGCTGCAAACCAATTTGCTGGCAATTAATGCCGGAATTGAGGCTGCCCGTGCGGGTGAACAGGGGCAAGGCTTCGGCGTGGTGGCGGAAGAAATTGGCGAACTGGCGGCGCGGTCTTCTACTGCAACCCAGGAAATTGAAAAGATTGTCGAAAATATCCAGCGTGAAACCAGCCATGTTGTGGATGCCATGGAGCAGAGTACGACTCAGGTGGTCGAGGGGACGCATTTGGTTGAAAGCGCGAAGAAGAGCCTGAATCAAATTCTAGAGGTTTCCCATCAGATCGATCAGCTTGTCCAGTCAATTTCGCAGGCAACGGTTTCTCAATCGGATACGTCTGGTGCGGTTTCCAATCTGATGCAAGAAGTCAGCCAGATGTCAGAGCGAACCTCTAATTCTTCGCGCCAAGTCTCAGAGGCAATTCGCCAGACGGTGACCATTGCCCAAGAGCTACGCGATTCAGTCGAAATGTTTAGAGTCGATCAGGTCTAAAGTTGATCAGGTTTGAAGCCGATCGCGTTTGAAGTCGATCATGAAGCCAAGTTCTAAAGTTTGAGGAGTAACTTTATCTTGAGTAACTTTACCTCTCAAAGTCCGAAATCCAGCCCTCCTTACTCTACCCACTTTCCAACTTATGTCACAGGATAAGGAACTTGAAATTCAGCTTCAGTTTCTTGATGAGGCGCAGGAATATCTAGATGCGCTTGAGACTGCCCTGTTTGAAATTACTCAATATGGGACTGATAGTGAGCGCATTAATGCAGCCCTCCGAGCGGCTCACTCGATTAAAGGCGGAGCCGGGATGATGGGGTTCCAAACGCTTAGCCAGTTCGCGCATCTGCTAGAGGATTCTCTGAAGGTGCTGAAAGTGCAGCGCCCAACTGAAATTGACCCCGAACTGGCGCAACTGCTAGTGGGTGCGGTGGATAAGCTGCATCATCTGGTGGAAGCCGATCGCCAGCAGACGACTCCAGACCCACAGTGGATAGAAACTCAGGTTGTTCCAATCTTTGATTCCCTTCAACAGCGATTGGGGCAGCCGGAAGAAGAAGATGCCTTCTCAATTCTCTCTCCGGATGAGAGCCAGAATATTATTCCGCTGCTGTTTGAATCTGAGATCGGCAGCAGCTTAGAGCGGCTAGAACTCGCGTTGGTCAATCGCGACCCGCAACTTTACTCAGAAGTCGAAACGCTAGCTCAGGAGTTGGGCGGACTAGGGGAAATGCTGCAACTGACTGCGTTCAGCCAGCTTTGTGACTCTGTGCTGCATCAGCTCGCGATCGATCCGGCAGATGTCGAAAACACCGCAGCGATGGCACTGCAAAGCTGGCGGCAGTCTCAAACGCTAGTGCTCACGGGTCGCATTGCTGATTTGCCGCATTCGATTTTTGCCGATGCCGTTTTGCCTGATGCGGTTTTATCGGATCAAATCACCTCGGATCAAATCACCAGTGCAGCGGCTTTAGACGAAGGGCAATCCTTGCCGGAGGAAATTCTGTTTGCTGAACTGGATGCAGTGCTGTCTGATGCAGCGATCGCTGACTCGATCACCAGCAATTTTGCTGAGGGAGACACGGTTCAGACGCAGCCTTCCGATGCTGAAATTCTTTCAGAGATTTTAGATGCTGAGGTGATAGTGCCTCAATCTATCCCAAGCCAGTCTACCCCAAGCCAGCCCACAGCCAGTCAGCCCATTTCGAGCCAGCCCACAGCCAGTTATTCGATGCAAGTTCCAGCTCGGGTCGATCGTACCGAACATGGTGCGGCTGATGCTCCGACCAAAGAGGGCTTAGAGGGTTCTGTTCGGGTTCCCTATCGAGATTTAGATCGGCTCAATGATTTCTTTGGAGAATTGGCGATCGAACGCAGTGCGATCGATCTGCATTTGAAGCGGCTCCGCAAAATGACTTCTTCGCTGACGCAGCGATCGCAGGTGCTAGAAGAAACTCACACGCAGGCAAGGGATGCTTACGATCGCGTGGTGATGCAGGTGGAATTACGGCAGTCGCGGGCAAGCAACGGGGGATCACAGACAGTCGAAGCCACTTGGCAAGGGAACGGCGATCACGCTTCAGAACCCTATGCGCTTGCGCCGATTTCAACCCATCAAACCCCAGACATCAACGGATTTGATTCGCTAGAAATGGATCGATATGATGATCTGCATTTGCTCTCTCAGGAGGTGATGGAGACTATTGTCCAGGTTCAGGAAGTCGCCAGCGACATCGATTTGAGCCTAGACGATTTGGAGCAAACCGCGCGGGAATTGAACAAAACGGCGCGGAAGCTGCAAACCAAACTCACTCAGGTGAGAATGCGCCCGCTGGCGGATATCCTCGATCGCTTTCCCAGAGCTTTGCGGGAGCTTTCGATGCAATTTGGCAAGCCAGTGCAGTTGAAGGTGTCGGGTGAGCAGACTTTGGTCGATCGCAATATCCTAGAGTCGCTGAGCGATCCCTTGATGCATCTGCTGCGGAATGCGTTTGATCACGGGATCGAAGATGCTGCCACTCGCGCCTCCCGCAACAAACCAGAGCAGGGCATCATCGAAATTCATGCATCGCAGCAGCACAACCGGACGGTGATTCGGATTCAGGATGATGGCGGCGGGATTCCGATCGACAAAATCCGCAAGCGTGCCTTTGAGATTGGGCTAGACGAAGCGCTGCTCAATTCTGCGAGCGACGAAGAACTCGTATCCTTGATTTTTGAGCCAGGATTTAGCACCTCCAATGGAGTTACCGCCCTGTCGGGTCGTGGGGTCGGCATGGATGTGGTGCGCGATCGGCTCAAGCAAATCCAAGGCGAGATCAAAGTCGAAACTCAGCGGGGTATGGGCACAACTTTCACGTTGTCCGTGCCGTTCACCCTGTCGGTGATGCAGGTGTTGCTAGTTCAAAGCCAAGGAATGCTGATGGCATTCCCGGTGGATGCGATCGAAGAGATTATTTTATTGCAGCCAGAGCAAGTAGCCCAAAGCCACTGGGGCGAAACGATCAACCATCAGGGCGAAGCGATTCCGCTGACTCGGCTGGCGCAGTGGCTCTCGTTCCATCGCCCGCTTCAGTCTGACGAGCTAGAAACCCCCGCCACAATTAGTTTCCCGACCGTGTTGATTTTGAAGCAAAACGGGCAGCGGAGCGGGATGCAGGTCGATCGCTGCTGGGGCGAACAAGAGGTGGCGATCCGCAAGGTAGAAGGGCAAATGCCGATGCCTGCCGGATTCCCGATTTGCACCATTTTGGGAGATGGACGGGTCGTGCCGCTGGTCAGCGTTCCCGATCTGCTGTACTGGATCACAAGCTGCGAGCGGTCTGGCGCAACTGCGGAGAACAACTTCAGCCTACCGGGGGTTAAACAGCCGCTAGCAGCCTTACCTTCTACTAGCGAATATCGCCCGATGGTTCTGGTCGTGGATGACTCGATTAACGTTCGTCGGCTGCTGGCTTTGACGTTAGAAAAAGCGGGTTATCAAGTGGCTCAGGCAAAAGACGGGCAGGATGCGCTAGATAAGCTCACGGGTGGGCTACAGGTACAGGCGGTCGTCTGCGATATTGAAATGCCCCGCTTGGATGGCTACGGAGTGCTGGCGAAAATCCGAGCTAATCCCGATCTGATCGATCTGCCGATAGCAATGTTAACCTCTCGCAGCGGACGCAAGCACCGACAGCTAGCCATGAGCTTGGGCGCGACTGAATACTTGTCAAAACCCTATAATGAGCAGGTATTGCTGCAAGCGCTCAAAAAAATGGTCAGTCGCTAGATGCCCGATCGCCCCTACGATGTTGTGCTTTATGGTGCCAGCGGTTTCGTGGGCAAGCAGACAGTGCAGTATCTTGTGCGCCATTCTGCCGCTGGACAAGTGCGCTGGGCGATCGCCGGACGCAACCGTCAGAAGTTAGAAGCCGTGAGAGATGAAGTCAGTGTCACTGTAGATATTCTGGTGGCTGACAGCCAGGATCAACTGTCGATCGATGCGATCGTGGCTCAAACGCGAGTGCTGCTGACCACCGCTGGACCCTTTGCGCTTTACGGCACTGCCTTAGTCGATGCCTGCGTTCGATTCAAAACCCATTATGTAGACATCACGGGCGAAACGCCTTGGGTCAGAACACTGATCGATCGCTACCACACCCAAGCGGCGGCTGATGGCACTCGGATCATTCCCTGCTGTGGCTTTGACTCGGTTCCGTCCGATCTTGGCACCTATTTGGTTGTCCGTCAGCTTCAGCGATTAAATCAGCCTTGCGAAAGCGTGACTGCCTACTTCCAGGCGATCGGGGGCTTCAACGGCGGCACGCTGGCATCTGGGTTTAATCTGGCTGATTCAAAGCAGACCGCGCAGTTGAGCGATCCTTTTCTGCTCAACCCGTCCGCCTTGTATAGCCAGGTTGAGATCAATCGCAATCGCGATCCCAACGCTCCAACTTTTTCCTCGGATTTCAACACCTGGGTCGCTCCCTTCTTCATGGCAGCCGTCAATACCCGCATTGTTCGCCGCAGTGCTGCTTTATCCGACCAGTGGCAGGAATCTTACGGCTCCAACTTCACCTATCAGGAATATCTCAAGTTTGATGAGCCTTTAGCGTGGCTAAAAGCAACCAGCGCTACTGCTGGACTTGCTCTCGTGGCGGGGGTTCTGCAACAGCCTGCGCTGCGATCGCTCCTGCAACCGTTTCTGCCACAGCCGGGGAGTGGTCCGTCGGAAGAAACGATGGATCAGGGTTGGTTTGCTTGCGAACTGGTGGGCACTGCGATCGATGGGCGGAAAGTGCGGGGATTGATTCGCGACCAGGGTGATCCGGGCAATCGAGCAACGGTTAAATTTGTCTGCGAATCTGCTTTGGCTCTGGCATTGCAGGCAGATGAACTACCGGGCGGTCAGGCGCGGGGAGGAATTCTGACTCCGGCAACCGGGTTAGGGGACGTTTTGGCAGAAAGATTGCGTCGGGCTAGGATGACTGTTGAGGTGAGTTCGTAGCTCCAGCTCTGAAAATTTGGTAAGTCTCCCAATGGGATGATCTTTATTTTTCTAAATAGTGCAACTAAGGTTGATCCGGATAGTATTCACACTTCTTTACAATTTAGGCAAATCCATCGGGGGGGGGATAACCGTATGATTCCCACATAGCACTCATTACCACCTAAAGCACAGACCGTCTGGACTGTTGAGCAATCTACCCAATTGAGCAATCTACCCAAGCGATCGCGTGGGGCTTAGTGGTGAATGAGTGACTTCCTTCTGTCTTTTAAGGAGACACCTCAATGGCAACCCCGCCTCTCAAGCGATCGATCCGCGCCCTCTGGCAGCGATTTATTTCCACCTGGACAACCCCAAAGCTAAAAGGACAGAAAGTTGCCCTGTACGTCTGCGCTTTTGCTTTAGCACTCACTGCTGTGGGAACCACCGCAATCCTCAGCCCCCAACTGACCAAAGCCTCCGATCACGATGATGGTGACATTGACGTGCGGAGCCGCGCACTCAGCCTGACCGATCTTTATGCTTTCCGGGAAATCGACCAGAATCCCAGCGCTAAGGCAGACGATCTCATCCTGGTCATGAACACCAATCCGCGATCGGTCGCACGGCAGCAGTACTTTTTCAGCAACGAAGCCCGCTATGAGTTTCGGTTTTCGCAAGTGACCAATAACGATGCTACGCCTACGACCAAATCCGATCAGATTCTGCGATTTACCTTCAGTGCGCCTAGCGGTACGCCTCGACGGCAGACAATGGCTGTAGAGCTAGTGGACTCCAAAGGAACTGACAGAGCCACGAGAACCACTGATAGAAAAACGATTCAGACCACGCCGTTGGTTACAGCTAGCAATCCCACCGTGAACCAGATTGCGCTGCGAGGGGCAAACCTGCAAGTTTTTGCAGGCTTACGAGAAGATCCATTCTTCTTTGACGTGGAGCAGTTTTTCCGAGTCAGAGCTGGACTGGTCGGCAAGGGTCCCGCCGTAGGATTCCGATCGCCCCAGGCTGCGCTCGACTTTGCGAAGGGCTATAACGTCAATACGATCGCAGTTCGCGTCCCAATCCGGCTACTGCGAGACAGCATGAAAACCAATACGTTTGATATCTGGCTCTCGCTGCAAGTCAAAGACCCTCGAACTGGGCAGTTTATACAAACTGAGCAGATGGCTCGTCCAGGTGTGAATGAAGCGCTTG
>JBBSFA010000179.1:0-6437 GCA_038239185.1 Elainellales cyanobacterium
AGAACTAGATAAGGTGGTTTGGCCGAGTCGCCAACAGCTTATCAGCGAATCTCTTGCGGTCATTCTCATGGTGACGCTGTCGGCAACGCTAATCTATTTTGTAGATAATCTGTTCAGTTGGGCTGCTAAGCAGGTGTTCTGATGTCGATCGCCGCAAATGAATCGGAAAATGGGCTGCCAATGGAAGGCGACAATCAGCTTGATGGAAATCAGGTTGATCAAGCCATCTCTGGAAACGCACGTTGGTATGCAGTTCAGGTTGCCTCTGGTTGTGAAAACCGAGTCAAGATGAACTTGGAGCAGCGGATCGAAACGCTGGATGTGGCTAATCGCATCCTCCAAATTGAGATTCCTCACACCCCAATCATCAAGCCTAATAAGAGTGGTAAACCCAAAGAACTGGCTGAAAAAGTTTTTCCAGGCTATGTCCTGGTCAAAATGCTGATGGACGATGATACTTGGCAGGTTGTTAAAAACACGCCAAACGTGATCAACTTTGTCGGAGCAGAGCAAAAGCGTCGCTACGGCAGAGGTCGCGGACATGTCAAACCCGTTCCTTTGGGCGCGTCTGAGGTGGAGCGCATCTTCAAGCAAGCTCAAGAGCAGAAGGCTGTCGTCAAAATCGACATGGCGGCTGGAGACAAAGTTATTGTGCTATCGGGTCCCTTTAAGGACTTTGAAGGTGAGGTAATTGAAGTCAGTCCTGAGCGGAGCAAACTGAAAGCGTTGCTTTCCATCTTTGGTCGAGATACGCCTGTCGAGTTGGAATTTAATCAGGTTCAAAAACAGAGCTAGCAATGGCAAAAAAAGTAGTCGCAATTATTAAACTGGCGATTCCCGCTGGGAAAGCTAACCCTGCGCCTCCGATCGGTCCCGCATTGGGTCAGCATGGGGTCAATATCATGATGTTCTGCAAAGAATATAATGCTAGAACAGCTGAGAAGGCGGGCTTCATTATCCCCGTTGAAATTTCGGTCTTTGAAGATCGCAGTTTCACCTTTATCCTGAAAACGCCGCCTGCGTCTGACTTGATCAAGAAAGCGGCAGGGGTTGCCTCTGGATCGGGTGAGCCGAACAAAAAGAAAGTGGGTTCCATCACAAAAGCCCAGCTTCAAGAGATCGCTCAGACGAAGCTGCCTGACCTTAATGCGAATGACATTGATGCGGCGATGAAGATTGTGGAAGGCACTGCCCGTAACATGGGCATCACCGTCAGCTAGTTATTGCTGCTGTTTGACTATTTTTTAGCGGGGGAGAGGGTTCTCGTTATTACCCCAGGAGCATATAAGCATGGTTAGAAAAGTATCACGTCGGCTGCAAGAGTTGCAGAAAAAGGTAGAGACGCGAGCCTATGAGCCGCTAGAAGCCTTGAATCTGCTGAAAGAGACGGCAACGGCTAAGTTTCCTGAGTCTGCTGAAGCGCACATCCGTCTGGGCATTGATCCGAAGTACACTGACCAACAGATGCGAACCACGGTGGCTCTGCCAAAGGGCACGGGTCAGGTCGTGCGGGTGGCAGTGATTGCTCGCGGTGAGAAAGTGGCAGAAGCGGCGAGTAATGGTGCTGATCTCTCTGGTTCAGAAGAATTGATTGACGAGATTCAGAAAGGCATGATGGACTTTGATGTCCTAATTGCAACGCCGGATGTGATGCCACAGATCGCAAAGCTAGGACGGCTGCTGGGTCCGCGCGGTTTGATGCCTTCACCCAAAGGTGGAACGGTCACCTTTGATGTGGCGCAGGCGATTTCCGAATTCAAAGCAGGTAAGCTGGAATTCCGTGCCGATCGCACCGGGATCGTTCATGTCCTGTTCGGCAAGGCGACCTTCTCCACCGAAGATTTGCTGATCAACCTCAAAGCGCTGCAAGAGACGATCGATCGCAACCGTCCTTCTGGAGCCAAAGGGCGCTTCTGGCGCTCTATCTACGTGGCTTCGACCATGGGACCCTCGATCGAGGTGGATATCAATGCCTTGCGTGACATGAAGGCAGATGCTGCCTAGAAGCGGCACAACTCTAACTGAATAGCAACGCCGGAGACAGCAGGAGCCTTGTGCTTAATATCCTGCCGAGGTTTGCATAAGACTAACTGCCCTCAAGCGGGCAAAGTTAGACTAGCAAAACTGCGAAGCTCCGGTCTGTCCGGAGCTTTTTGCATAGGGAGATTTGGATGGCTAAAGCAAGTTGGAGTTTCAGAGTTAGCGAAGTTTCCCAACTAATAAGGAGGTGAGAACGAATGGGTAGAACGCTACAGGGCAAAAAGGAGTTAGTCTCCGAACTGAAAGAGAGCCTGAGTCAAGCGCAACTTGCCGTTGTGATTGATTATCAAGGCTTGACCGTTGCCGAAGTCACCGATCTGCGGAAGCGGCTGTTGCCGACAGGCGGTCAGTGTCGGGTGGCGAAAAACACGCTGATGAAGATTGCGATCGCCGACAACCCCAACTGGCAGCCCATGGCAGCTATCTGTAAAGATGCTTCTGCTTTCTTGCTGCTGAAAGACGATCTGGGAAGCTCACTCAAAGCCTACCAGGAATTCCAGAAGGTCTCTAAAAAGAGCGCCATTCGCGGTGGCGCGATGGAAGGACGGCTGTTGACCGAGGCAGATGTCAAGGCGATCGCAGATCTGCCTTCTAAGGAGCAACTGATGGCGCAAATTGCTGGCGCGATCAACGGCGTGGCATCCAAGCTGGCGATCGGGATCAACGAAGTGCCCAGCTCACTGGCAAGAGCGCTTCAGGCTTATGCCGATAAAGATGCGAATGCCGAAACAGAGACGGTTTAGGGATCAAAGCAAAGCCCTACGCCGATTTCATTGCTTGTAATTTTTAACACTCAATATTCAGGAGTACAAACATGTCTGCAAAAACAGATTCAATTTTGGAAGAGCTAAAGACCTTGACCTTGCTGGAAGCGTCCGAGCTGGTGAAGCAAATCGAAGAAGCCTTTGGCGTTAGCGCAGCGGCTCCCGCTGGCGGCATGATGATGATGGCTCCGGGTGCAGCAGCTCCCGTAGAAGAAGTCGAAGAACAAACCGAGTTCGATGTGATTCTGACCGAAGTACCCGCTGATAAGAAGATCGCTGTCCTGAAGGCAGTGCGTGAACTCACGGGTCTAGGCTTGAAAGAAGCAAAAGACTTGGTGGAATCTACGCCTAAAGCTGTCAAGGAAGGAATCGCGAAAGTCGCCGCAGAAGATGCCAAAAAGGCGATCGAAACTGCGGGTGGAAAAGCAGATATCAAGTAGGGCGAAAAGCTCTCAATCTGTCGGCTGACGCAATCGGCTGCGAAAAGCTCTCTTCGCATTGAAGAGAGCTTTTCGCATGGAATCTGTCAGGGGTTAGGAGCTTTTGCTAGCTTTGCTCTTTTGCTAGCTTTGCTCTTTTGCCAATTTTGCTTTTGCCTGCTGCCAAAGCTGCTCCAACTCCTCCAGGCTATAATCCGCGATCGCCTTCTCGCCCAAAGCTTGCTCTAGCTGGCTGAACCGCTGTACAAACCGCTGATTTGTGCCCTGCAAAGCGGCATCTGGGTCTAGCTCATACCAACGCCCCAGATTGATGACTGTGAACAGCAGATCGCCCAATTCTGCTTGCTGCTGCGCTTTTGTCTCCTCGCGGAGTGCCTGCTCAAATTCGCCCAGTTCTTCGCGAAATTTTTCCCAAACGCCTTCTACGTTTTCCCATTCAAAGCCGACCGCTGCCGCTTTACTGGAGATTTTCATGGCTGCTGTGATCGGCGGCAGCGATCGCGCATAGCGGCTGAGTCGAGCTGAGAGCGATCGCGCCTCCTCGCTTTGTGCCTTGCTTTCCTCGTCCGCTTTGATTTGCTCCCAGTTTTGCCGCACCTGCTCCACCGTTTCGACTGCCGTTTCGCCAAACACATGCGGGTATCGGCGGATTAGCTTCTCGGTGATTTTTTCTGCCACCGTGGTTAAGTCAAATTGTCCTGACTCGCTGGCAATCTGCGCCTGCAACACCACTTGCAGCAAGAGGTCACCGAGTTCATCCGCGATCGCCTCTGGATTCCCCTGCTTTAGGGCATCTACGACTTCATAAGCCTCTTCCAGCACGTAAGGAATGAGGGTCTGTGGCGTTTGTGCCAAATCCCAGGGACAGCCGCCGTCCGGCGATCGGAGCTTTGCTACAACTTCGATCAACTGCTGCAAAGCGGTCAAAGCATTGTGAGCTGTCATGAACTGATTGCCTCTTATCCTTTTTCGCTTTTGATCCTAAAGCAAACGCTTTTAAATCAAACAGAAATGGGGATGAGCAGCGTTTGATATAATTAATAGCTTTGCCATCAAGGTTTGTTTGGACTTCCCCGTTTGTCCCTAATTGCGAGATACTGATTGCGAGGCACGTCTAAATTGAAAAACTTGCCTTTTAGAACCACGAAACTGAAATTATGACCAAAAAAAATTTTGGAATGGATGATGCCTCAATGGAAGAAGATGCCCCTACCGTTAGCCTCAGCGATGAGCAAGGGCGATCGCTGACGTGCTATGTGGAGCGAACCATGAAGCTAGAAGGCACGGAATATGTGCTGCTGATGCCGATCGACTCGCCCATTGAAGTGTTTGCCTGGGAAGGCGACGACGACGATGACGAAGACGAAATGCTCGTAGATATTGACGACGATGAGCTAGACGAAATCTTCTCAACCGCCAGAGCCGTACTTGCCGAAGAAGATCTGATCCTTCAGCGGACTGCCCTGACATTGACGGCTAGCGGCGAGTTGCCAGAAGTAGCAGAGGAAGATATCATCACCCTGGACATTGAGGAAGACGATCAAACGAACGTTGAGCAGTTTCAGCAGCTTGCCTCCTTCTTCCATGAAGACCAGGAATATGTGATTTGCACTCCTCTAGATCCGCTGCTGTTTTTTGCTCGCATTAACGCCAGTGGCAATCCAGAGTTGTTGACTCCCGAAGAGTTTCAGCATTTACTCTCGCTAGACGAATTCAAAGCACTCCAGTCTGAGTTGGAATATGATGCTTTGATGGATGACGACGAAGAATAGGGACAACGGGAGACGAGCATCCGATTGCTTACTCATAGAGTTTTGTCTATGGAACGCAGCGCGATCGCCAGAGCCAGACTCTCCCCTGTCCCCTATCCCCTAATTTCCCGCGCTTATGAAACGCATCTCTAAATGGTTCTTTTACCTGCTTTTGTTTCCGGCTGTGCTAGCCGTTTGCGGCTGGCAAGGCTGGTCGTGGTGGAGCTGGGCATCTGCGCCAGTAGCAGATGCAGCACTCCCCCAAGCAGGTCAACCCGCGCAGCCAATACAACAAGATAAAGCCGTCCAGATTAAAATTGCTGACGGTGCCACGGCACAGCAGATTGGTGAAGATCTGAAAGCAGCAGGGCTAATTCGATCGCTCGATGCCTGGAATCTTTGGACAAAGTGGCAGACCGTGCAGAGTCGGCAAGGTAGTTTTCAGGCGGGGACTTACGCGATCTCTCCCGCAGAGTCTATGTCCGCGATCGCAGACAAGCTGTGGGAAGGCAAAGTAGTGGAGCGCAGCTTTACGATCCCGGAAGGCTGGACAATTAAGCAAATGGCAACTTACTTTGCCGAGCAAGGGTTTTTCTCCGCCGATGAGTTTATTGCGGCGACGAAACAAATTCCGCGCGATCGCTATCCTTGGCTGCCTGAAGGACTGCCGCAGCTAGAAGGCTTTCTTTATCCCGACACCTATCAATTCGCTGGCACTTTAACGCCGCAGCTAGTGGTTGATCAGATGCTAAATCAGTTTCAGCAGGTGGCATTGCCGCTCTATCAACAGGCACAGGGGCAAACTCCCTATACATTAATCCAGTGGGTGACTTTGGCAAGCGTGGTCGAAAAAGAAGCTGCCATTAGCCAAGAGCGCCCCCAGATTGCGAGCGTCTTCGCCAAACGACTGCGAGAAGATATTCCCCTTGCTTCTGATCCAACGGTGGAATATGGGCTAGGCATCCGCCAAACCAAAGAGCAGCCTTTGACCTATGCTCAGGTCAACACGCCCTCACCTTACAATACTTATCTCAACTCTGGGTTGCCGCCTACGCCGATCGCCAGTCCGGGTCGCGCCAGCCTAGAAGCCTCAGCCAATCCGCCTGATACTGAGTATCTCTACTTTGTAGCGCGCTACGACGGCACTCACGTCTTCAGCAAAACGCTAGCAGAACACGAAGCTGCCCAAGAAAGCATCCGAGCTGGAGTTGAGGCAGGAAACACGCCACAAGCTTCTCCCAGCATTTCTCCCAGCATTTCTCCCAGCGCCTCTTCAAGAAATTCGCCCGCTGCTCCCTCTAGCAGATAGTTCAGAATTTGGTGCTTGTTGCCTGATAAGGGTTTGAGGGTCATTATCCACATTAGAGACTTGGTTGAAACGCACACAATTTTGTGATTGTGGAAAAAACCAAGAAAATCATGGTCTTTTTTGCCCTTGGATA
>JBBSFA010000180.1:0-6426 GCA_038239185.1 Elainellales cyanobacterium
CCGGAATATTCTAAAGCATTTGCCAGAGCGATCGGCTGCGGCTAAGCTAGCCTAGGCGGAGTGAGTGAAGTTGGAACCTAAATGTTGAAAAACTTTTCTGTAAAAGACTGGATTTTTACAGTTCTGCTGATTTTTGTGCCAGTTTCGATCGCCGGACATTTTCTAGGGTGGAGTCCGTTGGTCGTCTTCATTACTGCCTGTTTAGCAGTACTGCCACTGGCGGCTTGGATGGGCAAGGCAACCGAAGAGATCGCGATCGTCGTGGGTCCCTCCTTGGGCGGTTTGCTGAATGCCACCTTTGGCAACGCGACTGAGCTGATCATTGCATTAGTGGCACTGAACGCAGGCTTGGTCGGCGTGGTCAAAGCCAGTCTGACGGGATCAATCATTGGCAACCTGCTGCTGGTCATGGGCTTTGCGATGCTGCTGGGCGGTTTGCGCTTCAAAGAGCAAGAATTTTCACCGACGATCGCCCGGATCAATGCCTCCTCGATGAATCTGGCAGTGATTTCGATGCTGATGCCCACTGCTGTCAACTACACCTCGACTGGGATCGACCCAGCAACCTTGCAACAGTTGTCGGTGGTGGTGGCGATCGTCCTGATTGCGGTCTACTTGCTCACTCTGTTCTTTTCGATGAAAACGCACAGCTATCTTTATGATGTGGGCGTGGCAGAAGAAGAGAACGGCGGGCTGACTGAGGCTGGAGAAAAGCCGAATTTGCTGCTGTGGATCGCGGTGCTGTTGGGTGTGACGGTGCTGGTGGCGATCGAATCGGAGCTGTTGGTCGAGTCTTTGCAGGAAGCGACTGAAACGCTCGGTCTAACGCAGCTATTTACCGGAATTATCTTGCTGCCGATCATCGGTAATGCAGCAGAACATGCCACAGCAGTCGTAGTTGCCACCAAAAACAAGATGGATCTGGCGGTTTCGGTGGCGCTCGGCTCTAGTCTGCAAATTGCCCTTTTTGTCGCGCCTGTGCTAGTGCTTGCCGGAGCCTTTTTGGGACAGCCGATGGATCTGAACTTCCATCCGTTTGAGCTAGTCGCCGTGATGGTAGCCGTGCTGATCGCCAACTCCGTCAGCGCCGATGGGCGATCGAACTGGCTAGAAGGAACCTTGCTGCTAGCAACCTATTTTGTGATTGGGGCAGCCTTTTTCTACCATCCGGCGATCGACAGCATGAGTTAGTCGTCTGAATCGTGCTAGCGCGATCGCTCTTGTGGGAAGATGGTCATGACCCATGGAGCGATCTAAAAGTGAGCCGAATGATGAGAAGGTGTGCGAAGACATCAGCAAAAATCGGCAGGATCTCCCTGCGATCGATAGCAAAATTTGTCATAGCGGGACTGCTGCTGACAGTACTCTCGCTTAGCCCATTTGGCTGGACAGAAGCGGCGATCGCCCTGCCGCCCGGAAATGCCGTCACAGACGGGAAAGCCCTGCTGCGAAACGCCCTGCCGATCGACAACAAGCCCGTGCGCGAGCTGCAAGCCAGTTTTGAAACGATGACCTATGCCCTGAGAGCCAGGAAACTTTCCTCGCTGAAAGGCAACCTGGACAAGGCGACCTCGATCTTAGACCGCAAGCAAACTCAGCTTCTGAGCAGCGTGCCGAGCGATCGCCAACCCCAGGCTCAGGCGCTCATGGCTCAGCTCCAAGCCAAAATTGAGGAGATGCGGGTCGATGTCACCGCTCAGGACAAAGAGGCGATCGTCGCCAAGCGCAGTCAAGTGCTCGACCAGATCGGGGAGCTAGAGTCGCTGATGGTGGCGAAGTTCCCTTACGAAGTCCCCGCTGAGTATAGCAATCTGCCACAGCTCAAAGGACGCGCCACGGTAGCAGTCAAAACCACCCAAGGCGATTTAACGCTGGTGGTCGATGGGTACAATGCCCCGGTGACCGCAGGCAATTTTGTCGATCTGGTGCAGCGCGGCTTCTATGATGGGCTGGAGTTCACCAGAGCTGAAGACTTTTACTTCTTGCAAATTGGCGATCCGCCAGGAAAAGAAGTCGGCTTTATCGATCCCCAGAGCGGCAAGTATCGGGCTGTGCCGCTAGAGGTGATGGCAAAAGGCGACAAGAAGCCCACCTATGGCATCACACTAGAAGATGCGGGACGCTACCTGGATCAGCCTGTGCTACCGTTCTCTGCCTTTGGGACGCTTAGCATGGCGCGCCCCGAAAGCGAACCGAATGGCGGATCTTCGCAGTTCTTCTTCTTCCTGTTCGAGCCAGAATTAACGCCTGCCGGACTGAATTTGCTAGACGGGCGCTACAGCGTGTTTGGCTACGTGACGGAGAATAAAGATGTGCTGCGGGAGATCAAGGAAGGCGACAAAATTATTTCTGCCAAGGTGGTGCAGGGATTAGAAAATCTCGTAGAGCCAGAATAGCCCGAAACATAGCATAAGATGCGTTACGGCGTAGGATGCGTTAGGCGCTAGCCGTAACGCATCTTTTGGCATCTTTTTGGTTCTCAAAGCGTCTCTAAAATCACCTCAATTCCCCGATAAACCTGCCCCAACTCCTCATCCGTAATGCAGTAAGGCGGCATCACATACAGCACATTGCCCAACGGACGCAGCAGCAAACCCTGCCCGATCGCCCGCCTGCGGATCTCCATCGCCACCTGATTCAGATATCCGGACTGCTCAACGGTGCGGATATCGACGGCGGCGATCGTGCCTGTGACGCGCAGTTTCTCTAGCTTGGGATGCGGATAGAACGCATTCAGATAGCCAAAATGCTTGGCTTCCAGACCGCGAAACGCAGATTCGTGTTCAATCATCAGCTCCAGAGAAGCCAATGCTGCCGCACAGCCGATCGGATTTGCCGCGTAGCTATGACCGTGATACAGTGTTTTCTGCGGATCGTCGCTGTAAAATGCCTGATAAATCCGCTCAGAAGAGACAGTAACAGACATCGGCAAAAATCCGCCCGTGATTCCTTTAGACAAACAGAGAATATCCGGCGTAATCTGCGTTTTTGTACAGGCAAACCAATCGCCCGTCCGTCCAAATCCTGTCATCACTTCGTCAAAAATCAGCGGCAGATCATAGGCTTGAGCCATCTGTGAGAGCCGCTGCAAGAACTGCGATCGACACATCCGCATCCCGCTAGCCCCCTGCACCAATGGCTCAACGATCAGTCCAGCATAGCGATCGCCCCCCTGCGTCAGCTTCTGCTCTAGCAGATCTAAAACCTGCTGCTCGCGTTCGTCAATCTTGCGATCGCCAATGTATGTATCGGGATAAGGCAGATAATCCACTTCAAACAGCAAATCGGCAAAGGCCTGATTGAACAGCGATTTTCCGGCTGACATTGCCCCAAACGTATCGCCGTGATAGGCTCCCTCAAATGCCAGAAAGGTCGATCGCTTCTGCCCCAAATTTACCCAATACTGATACGCCATTTTCAAGGCCACTTCAACCGCCGTCGAACCGTTGTCCGAATAGAAAACGCGGCTCAGTCCTGAAGGCAATCGCTGCACCAATTTTTCGGCAAACTGCTCAGCCGGATCATGCGTAAATCCAGCAAAAATCACTTGCTCTAGCTGCTGTGCCTGACGATAAATCGCCTCGGCAATTTTGGGGTGGGCATGTCCGTGAATGTTGACCCACCAGCTAGAAATACAGTCGATGATCTGGCGATCGTCTTCGAGCTGCAACCAAACGCCAAGCGCCGATTTCACCTTCAACGGCTCCGGTGCGGTTTTGGCTTGAGTATAGGGATACCAAAGATTGGGATGCATAAAAGAATCAAGTTGTGAACATTCGATCGAACGTGGTCTTCAGCGTGGTGGGATTGATGGGATGCAGATGATCTAGCTCTCCCAAAATCCGAACTTTACCGTAATGGGCGATCGCCTCCCGATTAATCCGATTTCTTTCACCATTCAGGATCACGCCCAGAATCGGGATGGCTGCCTGCCGGAGCTGTGCCAATGACAGCAGCGTGTGATTGATTGTACCCAACGTACTGCGGGCGACCAGACAAACGGGCAGATTTAAGGCTTTGATCAAATCAATCATCAGATCTTGTAAGTTTAGCGGCACTAGTAAGCCGCCCGCACCCTCGACAATCAGATGCGCGTGAGGCGATCGCGGTAGCTGAAAATCAGTAAGCTGAATCTCTATTTGGTCGATCGCAGCAGATGCGTGAGGCGACAAGGGCTGAGTTAAGCGAAACCGCTCTGGGATGAAATGGGAGGCATCTAGACCCGTGACGGAACGCACGTAATCTGTGTCGGTGATCGGCTCTAGTCCTGACTGAATCGGCTTCCAATAGGCAGCTTGAAGTCCAGTGGTCAGCAAGGCAGAGACGATCGTTTTCCCGACATTGGTATCTGTGCCTGTGATAAAAAACTGCTCTGGAAAGATAAAGTTTGTCATCGCTGAAAGACTCCAAAGCAAACTTGAAAGTGAACCGTAATGCCCTGAGGCGATCGCTGATCCCAAGCTCGGATCAACTGCCGCATTTGTTGAACAGAGAGCTGCTTTCCAGTTTGGCTAAAGTTTGCCCCGATCGCCTTGAAGCTCCGCAGAAACTCGGCGGCGTTGGAAAAGTGCAGGGGGATATTTTGTGTCAAAACCTGATGACGCTGAGTCACCTGCGAGAGTGCTGCTGCGATCGGTTGCGGATCGGGCAGCAGATTTGCCGTGAAAGGTAAATTGAGCGTCTGACAAACTTGCCGCCACTCTGGAAAACTCTGGGCGGTTGGGAATGAAAACAGCAGCACTCCACCTAGTTTTAGCGCATCCACCAGATTGAGCAGACTTTTGACGGGTTCCTGAAACCACTGGATCACGAAGCCGCTCACGATTAAGGCACAGGAATTTGATGGCAGCACGATCGCTTCTCCATCCTGCTGCTGAAACTGAATCAGCGGCTTTTGTGCGGCTGGAATCTCTAGGTGTGTCTGGCAAAACTGAAGCATCTCTCTAGCCAGATCGGTGACAACCAGCGATCGATCGGGAAATTTGTGAATCAACTTTTGCGTCACAAATCCGGTACCGCAGCCAATTTCTAAAAGTCTACCGTTCGGTAACACCGAATGCTGAATTTCTAGCAGCGTCATCAGCGTTTGAGCACAGTCTTTTTGCAGGCTTGCCTGTGCAGCATAGCCGGAAACTGAACGCCCAAAGACTTGCGCTACGCTGTGTTTGTACGGGTCATCCATTAGCGTCATCGCGTCATTACCTGTTGCAAAATCGACCAGCACTGTTCCAGATGAGTAAACGGCAAAGCGTGACCTGCCTCCGCGATCTCAAAATACAGGCTGTTGCTCAGCGCTTTAGCCAATTCCTGACCTTTCTGCACCGGAACAATCCGATCGCCAGCACCATGAAATACTACAATTTGAGGCAGAATTGCGAGCAGATTGAGATCGATCGCACAACAACCCAAATCCTCCAAATCCTCAACCAATCGATCGAGATTCAAGGAATCGGTTTGTATCTGCGCTGATGGCAGGTCACACTTCTGCCTAAAGTTATCTAGCACCAGTTCAGGACGATTTTCCAACTGCATCAGCATTTGCTGCAAGATTTGCTGCGATCGCCGCTTTGCCGATTCCTTGTGCGGATGAAACGTTTGAAAGCTGCTGAAGATGACCAGCAGTTCTGCCTGTTGCAAGTCTGCGATCGGACAGAGGTGTAGCCCGTAAGAATGCACGAAAATCACCTTGTTGAGATTTTTATCTCCGATCGCTGCCCCAAAATATCCCCGATCGATCGCCCGAAAACTAATGCTTTCATTCCCAAATCGCGCTGCCCAGCCTTGCCAGCAGGTGCGATCGAATCCCCAGCCATGATAGGCGACAATGCTGCTGCTCATTGCCACTGTTCGATCGCGTCCATCAGGTGATCCAAATGCGCGGGCTGATGCTGGCTAGAAAGCGCAAAACGAATCCGCGAAGTCCCGACTGCCACAGTCGGCGGACGAATCGTGACTGCCAGAATCCCACAAGCTTCTAGCCATTGGGAGAGCTGCAACGTGTTTGCCTCGTCGCCCAGCAGCAACGGCACAATCTGACTGTTGGATGCACTTGTAGATACACTTGTGGATGCACTTGCCTTGAACCGCGATCGCAGCTTGTCCGACAAATCCGCCAAGTAAAGGCGATCGGCTTCCAAAGTCGGCATCAGCGTCAAAGCCGCATCGATCGCGCCAATCACGGCAGGCGGCAACGCGGTCGTATAGATAAAGCCAGGACAGCAGTTGATCAAATACGATCGCAGCTTTGCCGAGCAGGCAACAAAGGCTCCGAATGCCCCGAATGCTTTGCCGAATGTGCCCACGACGAGATCCACCTCTGGACAATATGCCGCCAATCCCATCCCGTTTTTACCCAGCACCCCGATCGCGTGGGCATCATCGAGATACAGAATCGCGTTGTACCGCTGCGCTAGCCCTACCAATGCC
>JBBSFA010000181.1:0-6403 GCA_038239185.1 Elainellales cyanobacterium
CAAGATCTGCTGATGCTGACGAAGAACGGCAAAGCCTACACCGTCAAGGTGGGCGATATTCCTGTGACCACCCGCCAATCGAAAGGAACGCCGCTGGTGACGATGCTGCCACCGGATATGCAGGGCGATCCAGAGGCAATCGTCACCCAGTTTGTGCTGTTCCCAGGCGATGTCGAAACGCTCGATTTAATCATGCTGAGCCAGCAAGGACGGATCAAACGGCTACCGCTCTCTGAGTTCACAAACCTGTCCGGACGCGGACTGACTGCCTGCAAGCTCAAAGACGACGACGAACTCCGCTTTGTGACTTTGGGAGAAGCGGGTGAACAGCTTGTGATTGCAACATCTGGCGGGCGGGTAGTGCGATTCAAGATCGGGGATGAGCAACTGCCCATTACCAGCCGCACGACGCAAGGACAGCCTGCCCTGCGTTTGTCGAAGCAGGAGCAGCTAGTCGGCTGCATGACTTTGACCGAGAAAGATGAGCTGTTGTTGATGTCCACGCAAGGGAACGCCAAACGAATGCCGCTCCGGCTAATCAAAGCGATTAATCGAGGAGACATTGGCGTGCAAGCGATTCACTTTGCCACTAAGTCAGACACGCTGGCTGGGATTGCCCCGACTTCTGAAGGGATTGAAATCAAGGTGATGACTGATGGCGATCGCATGGCGCGCTTATTGCCGCATCAGGTTCCGGTGCAGAAACGGGAAGAGGGTGGCGATCGAATCCTGAAGCTCAATGCCAAAGAAAAAGTGACGGAGTTGATTGTGTCCTTCTTACCTACGTCTCACGATGGCATGAATCCAGAAGCCTTGCTCTCTGAAAGTTCTTTATAAATCACCCAGATTTGCAAAACTGCTCAGCCAAATTAAAGAATTCAGGCTAAAGTCGTAAGTAAAGGCGCAAAGTCCTAGCTTGGCAGGCATAGAGAATTGGCAGGCGTAGAGAATTGGCAGGCGTAGAGGATTGGCAGGCGTAGAGGATTGGCAGGCGTAGAGTGGCGAGGCGCAAGCATTGAAAGGCAAGACAGCGTGATAGTTTATCGGAAACGCAGTGTCAGTTCCAGCAGGTCGCGATCGAAACAGTCGATCGTCAGGCAACTGCTTGGCTGCTTCCAGGTTGGCCACTTCCAGATAGCTAGAGGCCTGAAACCAAAGACCCATCAAAACTTTAATGACTGCTTAGCCCTGCCCCCGGAGGCTTTTGTCGATTAACCCTTACCGCTCTAATCTGTCGGAGGCTGAGGGTCAACCATCCGCCTCGCTGATTTTAGTGCCCACTCATCCGTTGCCAGAACCCACGATCGCACCGCCGATCGCGACTGCAACGCTAGGCGAGATTTGGTTAACCGACGAGCTTCTATTTAACTATCAGCGCTGTCCTCGGCGATCGTTTTTGGATCAGTATGGCGATCAGGGATTGCGCGATCGTCCTAGCGATTATCTGATGAAGCTGCGCCAAGACAGCCTGACGCATCGCTACGAGGTGTTGGCAGAAGCGCCGTTTGAGCGACCTATTTATCCCCGACGAGACTGGGCAGCGGGCGCTGAAGCCACGTTGGCATTGATGCAGCAAGGAGTCGATCGGATTGCAAACGGGGTACTGCTGCTAGCTTTGGAGAACGGGATCAATCTGGTGAGCTGCCCTGATCTGCTGGTGAAGCAGCCCGGATATTCCATTTGGGGAGAGTGGGTGTATGTCCCGGTCGATATCCGACTGGGCAAGCGTCCGAAGCTGGACTATCAGATTGCCTCTGCGTTTCATGCCTACGTTTTGGCGGGTATCCAGGGCATTTGGTCAGAGACGAGCTGGCTAATTTTGCGGCAGCGGGGAGCCTATGCGATCGATTTGCTAGAGATTACGCCTCGGATGCAAGACCTGCTGCAAAGCTGTATGACAGATCTTTTGGAGCTGCAAGAGCCAGAGGTTTTCATTGCTCATAGCCGCTGTGATCTCTGCCACTGGTTTAGCCACTGCTACGAGATAGCCCAGCGCGATCGCCATCTCTCCTTGCTTCCGGGCGTTACCCCCAGCCGCTATGCTCAGCTCAAAGCGCTGGGACTGGTTACCCTGGAGGCGATCGCAACGGCAGCGCCCAAGCGATTAGAGCCGCTGCCCGGATTTGGGGCGCAGGTGGCGCAACGACTCGTCCATCAGGCACAGGCGACATTGTACGATCAGGCGATCGCGCACTGCGAGCCTCTCCATCGAGATGCGTCGCATAAAGGGAGTTTAGTCACAAAAGCGGAATTGCTTGCTAGAAGCGATTTGCCGATCGACCCCATGGCACCGCTGCTTTCAACCCAGGAATTGCCCACGGCTCCGATCGAACTTTATTTCGATATCGAAGCGGCTCCAGAGAAAAATTTGATCTATCTGCATGGCGTTTTGATCGTCGATCGGCTTGCCCAAACTGAAACCTTTCATCCTTTGCTAGCCGAGGATCTAGAAGGCGAGGGAACCGTCTGGGAGCAGTTTTTAGAGCTGGTATGGCAATATCCCGATGCGCCGATCTTTCATTTTTGTCCCTATGAAGTGCAGACTGTGAAACGGCTGGGAGAATATTACAACACGCCGCCAGAGTTGGTTGACCCGCTGCTGACCCGCTTTGTAGATCTGCATGAACGGGTGACTCGCGTTGCCATTCTGCCCGTCGAAAGCTATGCCCTGAAGCCGATCGCTCGTTGGCTGGGCTTCAACTGGCGTGATGCGGATGCCAATGGAGCACAGTCGATCTGCTGGTACGATCAGTGGCTTGAGACAGGCGATCGTGCCTTCCTGGAGGCAATCCTGCGCTACAACGAGGACGACTGCCGTGCCACCTATCGCGTTAAAGACTGGCTGGTCAAATTCTGTCAGCCCAGCTCTACCGAGCGATTGTTATAAAGGCTCATTGCTTTGGGAATGCCTTGCTTTAGGCTCAGCTCGATCGCGTCGGTAACCAGGTTGAGCACTTCACCCATCACTTTGCTTTCCGCCTGCGAAAAGCGACCCAGCACATGCGAAATCACTTCACCCTCGTCCGATTTCTCCCTGCCGATGCCGATCCGCAGTCGCGGAAAGTTTTGGCTGTTGAGGTGGGCGATCGCGGATTTCATGCCGTTGTGTCCGCCTGCCGAGCCGGACTGCCGCAGCCGCAGTTTGCCCAAAGGCAAATCCATTTCATCGTAAACGACCAGCACCTCTTCGGGCTTCAGCTTGTACCAATCCACCACCGCTCGGATCGATTGACCGGAGAGATTCATAAAGGTCGTGGGTTTCAGGAGCAAGATTTTTAGCCCTTTGACCGCGATTCCTTCTCCTGCAATCCCTTGAAACTTGCGATTTTCGGATAGGTTAATTTGCCAGGTGCGGGCTAGGGAGTCGATCGCCAAAAAGCCAATATTGTGTCGCGTCTGGTCGTACTTCGCGCCAGGATTGCCCAGCCCTACAATGAGCCGAGGAATTACTAGATCGGGAGAGGCAGTTGAATCAGGCATCGCAAGAAGATTGTCAAACAGTCAAACATTGAATAGTCAAACAAAAGAGGGGGCAGCATTGCCGTCCCCTCCCACATATTAGCGCCAACATTTGAGCGACTGAAGACCTATTGCCCGTTGGCGCTCAGTAGTTCTGCAATGACGCGCTGCTCGTCGGGTGGGGATGCCATCACCGTTTGGCGCGTGTCGGTGATCAGCCAATCTAGAGCCGCAGCCTGGACATCGATCGCCGCTCCGGTCTTATCCACGCAGTAGCGACCGTAAACTAGCTTGTCCACCAAGCGCACGCCTGCTCCTAGGCGCGAGTATTCAAAAATGACGCTGTTATCGACCGTGGCATCGCTGCAAATGTGGCAACTAGAGCCAATCATCGAGGGACCAATGATGGTGGCACCGTCTTCAATTCGGGTCATTGCGCCAATATAAACGGGACCTTCAATATGTACCTTATCCCAGTTGACCGCGACGTTTAACCCGGTAAAGATGCCAGGAGCCACTTCACGTCCGGGGATCTGGACGTTTTTGACCTTACCGCGCAGGACATCGCGGATGGCTTGCCAGTAGTCAGGCACTTTGCCAATGTCCACCCATTGAAAATCCATCGGGATGGCGTAGAATGGCGCGTTGGTCTCAACTAGCTTCGGGAATAGCTCGCCGCCGATGTCATACTCTACACCAGAGGGAATGTACTTGAATATTTCTGGCTCGAAGATGTAAATGCCTGTGCTGATATTCGTGCTCAAAGCCTCTTCGACCTTGGGCTTTTCCTGAAAGGCTTTGATTCGCCCGGTTTCGTCGGTGACCACGATGCCATAGCTAGAGACTTCTTCGCGCGGCACCGATTTGGTGATGATCGTGGCGATCGACCCTTTCTCGCGATGCTGCCGGACGGCTTCAGTTAGATCTAGATCAATCAGCGCATCGCCGCACAGCACAATAAAGGTATCGTCAAAGAAGGGCGAGAAATCTTGAATCCGACGCATCCCGCCGGCTGAACCGACCGCACTGCCGACTAGCTCCCCATCTACAATGCTGCCTTCAAACGAGTAGGCAATCTGGACTCCAAATCGCTGTCCATCTCGGAAATAGTTTTCAATCTCATGCGCCAAATGGCTAACATTGACCATGATTTCCGTGAAGCCGTGCTGCTTCAAGAGTTCTAGCAAAAATTCCATCACTGGCTTTTGCAAAATTGGAATCATTGGCTTAGGGGTGGTGTAAGTAATGGGGCGGACGCGTGTTCCCTTACCCGCTGCCAAAATCATGGCTTTCATAAACTTCTATCCCTCGTCTGTGGTCTATTGGCATGGACTGTATTTGCCTGGACGAAGTTCAGCGCACCCTTTCAGAGAATCAACTGATTCCAAATGTAACCGTCGTCTGTAGGGGGTGAATAAACATCTCTCCAGTTTTCCACACTCTCCAGCATTTTCCAGGGGGCAATCCGGCAATTTCGCAGAATCTACATGGAGGAAAAGCAGAAAGTCTAGCGGTTTTACTGATGCGATCGAATGAGGAAGCGGCTAAAGGCTTGATAAAACCGATCGCCTATCCACCGTTATATGAATTTGGTTTATAAACTCCCTAAACGAAAAAAGTCCTCTATGCAAAAGGACGAAAGTTTAATCCAGAAGTGCCAAATCGCTAGGGGTTACCAGTGGCTCTCCTGGTTTTTCGATCAGGCTACGGACTTTCAGGTCTTGATAGAATTCTGCCTGCTCTAGCTCCACTTTAGATTGGGCTGACAAAAATAACAGTGCCCAAAATACCCCCACGCGATCGTGGATGGTCGGCAGCAGGGGCAAGTCGGGCTGCGGCGCAGAGGGCACAATGCCATTCTCTGCATCTGACCACATTTGCAGCAGAATTTCAAAATCGAGCCAGTTGCCTTCTTGCTCCAAGCTGTCCCAATGCTCTAGCAAGAATTGCTCTAGTGCCGCCGCCACTTCCGCCAAATTTTCTTGGTGCGCCAGTTCAGCGATCGCTTTCATCGCTTGGCGCTGGGTCTGCGGGCGCGGACGCTTCAGCAGCACCCGGCGCGGCTTTGGATCTGCCATTGCGGCTGACATTAAGTTGAGCTGCGCGATCAGCTCCGGCAAAGTGACGCGGCGATTGGGGGCGGCGGGCGCAGTGGCGCGGCGGCGAATCCGGCGTTCCAAGTTGGGCGGCAGGGCATTGCCAAATACTTCTGGCTCCAGGATCTCTTCGGGCGGTTCTTCTTGTGCCTCTAACCGCGCTAGGGTGTCGGCTTTAAGCAACAGCAGCATGGAGACATAGAGGAATGCCTGCCCCGACTGCGATAAGTCGGCTTCATAGGGAGCGCGTCCGGCTTCGATCCGGGCTTCGGGCTGGAGTTTGCTGAGAAAGCGATCGATCACCTCGATCACCTTGACATCCCAGGGGTCAATTTCACCCCGTTCGGCAAGGTCAATCAGCAGAGCGATCGCGTTTTGGGCAAGGGAAAGCGTCATAGACAGCCGTTCAGAATCTTGGCATTATTAGCTACTGGCATTATCGGCTGCTAACTTTGACAAAATAGACAGCCGCCAGTCCGATCAGCAGCAGGAGCAGCAGCGGTATCCATAAGCTCCAAGCATTGAGCGGATCAATCAAAGCTGAGGCATTCATGGCGATCGGATGGTTGGATCACGCTCTATTGTACTGATTAATCACAAAACCCAGCTTAATCACAAAACCCAGCGATCGGTAGGAAACTATAGCGCTTCTACAAATAGCTGGGGTAAAGAATTTGTGGTTGATTAGGTCGATTGGGCGCGTTTAAAGGACTGCTGCTTCTGAACCATTGCCTGTAATCGTTCTAACGGATATTCTAGGGCGAAGCTTTCCCAAGATTTTGCATATCCGGTGCTGTTGTAAACATATAAGATGCCGCCTACAGTGCGGCTAGAAGTAATGAGATCCA
>JBBSFA010000182.1:0-6391 GCA_038239185.1 Elainellales cyanobacterium
AACGGAGCACCAAACAGCACTGTGAATCCAGATGCCATCCCGGCAATACTCAAGGTTCTTAAAGCCTCGCCCTGCAACTGAAAGCGATCGGCTAGCCAAGTGCCGATCGAACCTGTAACCTGCACCATTGGGGCTTCAGGCCCAGCGCTGCCGCCACTTGAAATACTCACCAAGGAAGACAAAATCATCGAAGGGTTTTCGCGCATTGAGAGCCGCCCTTGATTCAGATGAATATTATCAATGATCAACCCAATTTCGCCGGGATTTCCCAGCTTATGCATGATCAGCCCCACTACTAAGCCCGCAAATGGCATGACTAGCAGCAGAGAAACCCCTCTGAAAGCTTCTAGTTCATGCATCATCCAAGCCAGAACAACCCAATAGAGTGAGGCGAAAAGACCGCAAATCACACCAAGCATTGCCCAGACGAACAACCAACGGGAAAGGGTCAGCGGATTTCGTTCCATTTTTCTTTTGATCCAGAGATAACCTGTAATTCACCCTGCAACTGCGTCACTTCCCACCGAGTTTCTGTGCCCTCAGTCCAAAACCGCAGCGAGACGATCGCCTCTCCCACGCTTAAGTTGACCAGCTCCAGATCGGGAAGCCAATCGGGTAGCACAGGTCGAATAATTAGCTTTTTCTGGGGGGCATTGGCTTCTAAGCCCAGCAGAGCGCGAATCAGCAAAAAGATCGAGCCTGCTGCCCAAGCTTGCGGAATATTGGCATCGGGGTAGGGAACCGGAAACGAGTCGGGCTGCCGCTCAATGCCGCCGAACAGCTCCGGCATCCGTCCGGCTTCAAAGTAGCTAGCTGCCGCAAAGATCCCTTCTGCAATCTGGTTTGCCTCTGCGTCATAGCCATACTGCTTCAAGCCCATCGCGATCGCCGAATTATCGTGCGGCCAAACGCTGCCCAACTGATAGCTGATGGGATTATAGGCAGGATTGAGGCTAGACAAAGTCCGAATTCCCCAGCCGCACCAGAGATCTGGCTGGAACAGGCGTTTGACCAACCGATCGGCGCGATCCTGGGGTACAATCCCTGACCAGAGCAAATGTGCCGCATTAGAGGCGATCGATTGGATTTGCTGCTTTTGGCTATCCAAACCCAGACAGTAATAGCCCTCTTCTTCCATCCAAAACCGATCGTTAAAGCGCTGATACAGATCCTCTGCCTTTTGCCGAAACCGCTCTGCCGTCGCTGCCTCGCCCCACAGCTCATACATTCCGGCGGCTTGCTTCCAGGCGTTGTAAACATATCCCTGCACTTCACACAGCGCGATCGGGGCAGCAACCTGCGACCCGTCTGGATAAACGATCGCATCTCCCGAATCTTTCCAACCCTGATTCTTCAAGCCCAGCGGCGATCGCGTCTGGTACTCCACAAAGCCATCCTGGTCAAAATCGCCATAGCGATCGATCCAGTCCAATGCCTGCTCTAAAGCCGGACGAGAGTGATCCAGAAAGGAAAGATCGGCGCTCCAGCGATAGAGTTCTGCGAGGGTGGCAATCCAAAGAATGGTGGTGTCTACCGTGCCGTAGTAGGGCGTATAAGGAAGCTGATGCAACTGCGTCAATTCGTCTCGGCGTAGCTCATGCAGCATTTTGCCGGGTTGAGCATCTCGCCAATCGTCCACTTCAGTTGCTTGGAGCTGCGCCAACTTAATCAACGTGCCTTTGGCAAACTCTGGATAAACGGACATGGTTTGCAAACTCACCGTCACCGAGTCGCGCCCAAACACTGCGACAAACCAGGGAATCCCGGCAGCAGGCATCCAAAAGCGATCGCCGTTTTTAGTCGTCACCTGGATGCGGAGGGCGCTCATATCGATCAGCGCTTGCTGATAGTATTGGGCGATCTCGCGATTGGTTGACTTCAGCTTAGTGGCTTGAGCCAGAAAGTCTTCGCTGACCTGTCCTGCTTCTGTTTGATGGGGGACTCTACAGGTCTGTTCGGGGCTATAAACTTCGTCGCTGGCAATGGCAATGAAGTTGATGCAGGTGTGCCAGTTGTCGCCAGGAGCTAAAGCCACATCAAAAAATAAGCGACCGTTGGCATAGCGAGGCTGCGAACTCGCTTGAAACGGCTGCGTAATCAAGCTGCGGTAGAAACCCCCATTCTGATAGACGGTCGTGAGTTTGCCGTCATTCCAGGTCGTCTCGGTTTCGCCGCGAGTCAAAATCTGCTTTGATTTGACTTCAAAAATATCGGCAAAGTCCGATCGAATCGCCAGCATCAATTGAAACTTAACTGGCTCTGAGTAGTGATTTTTAATATCAATATCTTCATGCATCCCGCAGCCAACATCGCGCCGAATCGTCACCATCACCTGACCCTGGGGCAGCACCCCGTTGACCGTCCGCAGCGTCGGATTGGTGAACTGATACAGAGCGCTGTGATAGTTGAGCGGACTCGCAGCCAGCAGCAATAAGCGATCGCGGTTGATCGAAGTTTCGTAATAGGAAATTAATCGGGTGTCATTAACGAAAAACCCTTGGGGCAAATTGTCGTCAATCCAGCCATAAGAATCCGTGACCAGAAAACTAGACCCATCGTTAATCGTAATTTGACCAGAATTGACAGAGACTTTGGTTGGCATAAAGCAGCGATCGCGCAGAGGAAAATATCAGGGATAGGAGCACAGCACCAGCATCAGAAAAGAGTCCAGACTCAATTGTATCGCTAACCCATCCTACAAATAATTGCGCCTCTCTATCTGCTGCACGCAGTCAAAAAATGAGCCTCAACCGCGAATGCGCTCACGAACTTCCATCAATAATTTCCCCAACTTATTCACTCCACTCCCATCTCCACCATCTCCCCAATATCTATCATTCTGCGTATGTTCAACAAGCTCTCTATTTCCTGTGGCAAGTAATTTCTCTGTTAAATCAAGATGTTGAGTGAATTTGGCGTATATTGCCTCGCGCATCACATCATCTTTCACCACTTCCCAGTCCCGTCGCAGAGGTCTGCGCCGATCGCGTCCCATCTCAGCCGCCTCTCTTGCGGTCTGTGCTTGACGAACTTCTTCTTCGTGATGAGTATCGGCAAACTTCTGAGCCTGGAAATAGTGTTCTGTAGTAGACCAAATTTTGCCTTTCAGATGAATTTCATACGGCGCAAAGTTTGAGAAGAAACCATAGGGCTTGTTAAGGTGATAAAACTTGATTGATTCACTCAGCGATTCGATCACAATTCCCCCAAATCTATGCTCATCAGCCCAACATTCCACTCCTTCAATATAGCAAGTATGACTTTGATAGTCCTCTTGAGTCTCAGATATGACTGCTTTAAAGCCACCGCTCATTGAAACGTTAAAGAAACTTAATTTTCGTCCTTGAGCAGCGCACGCTTTATCATGACAAGCCGCACAAACCGAGCGCGGATATCGTTCCCAATGAAAAGCTGGCTCAGAACAAATTGGACAAGGGTGATGTTTGCTAGAACTCATTATTTGCCCAGGGTGTTTCCACGATTTTACCAACAATCTTCAGAATTAAAGCGTTTCTATAGAACCCATTTTAGATCTCAAATGGGTTCTATACCTGCTGTCTAGATTGACAGAAGCTTCTATAAAAAAGCCTTAGCATTCGGCAGCAAACCACGCTAGAAGATCGCCCCATAACCCACGCATTACAATAAAGATGATTCTTAACCCTTTTTATTCTCTATGACTCGTCAAGAACTTGAGCATCAACTTCTCAACCTCTCGCTTTCTGACAGAGCAGCGATCGTTCAGAGCTTGACCAAGACCCTTCGTATAGGTGGAAAGGGAATCACCAAAATGCCCGGTATTTGTGGAGGGGAAGCCTGTATTGCTGGAACTCGAATTGCGGTTTGGCTATTGGTAGAAGCACAGCAGCTTGGCATCAGTGAAGCTCAACTCTTGCAGGACTATCCTCACATTACCGCTGCTGATCTGGTCAATGCTTGGGCGTATGCTGATGCGTATCCTGAAGAAATTGCAGTTGCAATTCGTGCCAATAACGAGGTTGCCTAGCCAATGGCACGGCTGTATGCAGATGAGCAGTTTCCACGGCAAGTTAGCGAGCGACTTCGGACGATGGGACATGATGTTTTGACAGTGCAGGAAGCTGGCAATGCCAACTTGGGTATCCCTGATGAGCATGTTTTAGCTTTTGCCATCAATGAAAATCGAGCGTTGTAACCCTCAATCGTCAGGATTTTATCCGACTGTACCGTGCCACTCCCGACCATTTTGGTATTATTGTTTGCACCAATGACATTGATAGAACGATAGAACCATGAGGCTCGTACTCTAGGTCGATCGTAAAAAGCGTTTAACCGCTTAGGAGATGACGGACTGTCAAGAACTGCTGAAAGTTGTAAACAATTAGCTCTCCACTGGGTGTAACTGCCGTTTTCCCTCCATCTTCGGCACCGCAAGTGGAGAATTTTAATCACTTTGCCTGAGCGTAAATCCCAGACATTTACGTCGCCGTATTCCTTCGTCCAGCCAATCAGCTTTGTGTTGTCTGCGCTGAATACTAAATTCTCAGCGCTCCCTTTCAGGGTATAACGGCATACCATTTCCTCAAAATAACCGCTAAACCAATCCATAAACGTTACAAGTAGAGGGTACATAACTGAGCCAAGGTGATGTACTTCAGATTTGAAAAAACAATGGCAAACGGGCGAGTGCGATCGGAAAGCCAGGCTACAGTAACTCTTGTTTCTGCATTAACGCGACGATGCACGACCTGCATTCCAGCCTACTGGGAGTATAACTCGATACTGCGATCGACATCCGAGACAGGAAGGGCGATATGGGTCAGTCCAATATCGATCGAGGCAGTAGAACTCTCCATTTCAAGGTTTCTCAACTGCGTTAACTCGAATGTGTTGGGGTGCCAGCTCGATCGCTAAACTTTTAGTTAACCGTGGCAAATAACATCGAACCCACATTCACAGCAAACTGATGATGGAATTGGTCTGGCTCGATCGTCTCGATCGCCCCAACTTTAGCTACCCCTGCATTATTCACCAAAATATGCAGCCCACCAAAAGCTTGAGCAGCAGCATCGACGAAGCGATCAATCTGACTTAGATCGGCTAAATCGGCTTGCACTAACGCTGCTTCTCCACCCTCTGCACGAATGGATTTTGCTACGCCTTCAGCCGCCGCAAAATTATTTAGATAATGCACTACAACCTTGGCACCTTCTCGCGCAAAGCGATGCGCACAAGCTGCCCCAATTCCTCGTGAAGCCCCTGTAACCAATACTACTTTATTCTGAAATCGCATATTACCTGTTAAACTATTCACTTGCCCTCCAGCGATCAGAAATCACATGATTGCAATAGTCCAAGCAGCTCAATTGAGGTAATGGGTCGGCTAAATGCTTTCCTGCATAACGGCAAACAAAAATTAATTTTGGAGAATGTGATGTGAAGTCATTTCCTTGATAGTCACCAAATCTTCTCTCAATCTCGAATCCCTTTGATTGGAGAAGGGATTCCATCTCTTGAGGAAAATAGCATCGAAAGAAAATTTCTTTGAAAAACTCTTCCTTAGAACTTGGGAAATAGAAGAGTTTTTTCAACTTAAGAATTTGGCTGGCAGCGTCATATTCTCTGGTTTGAGTGACAACGACTGTTCCACGCCCCATTGGATCTTGAAAGACAGAATCAACTCTTCTACCATTTTCAAACAAGGCGTTTGTGAGGTATTGGGGAGTTGCATGAGTCACATCTACAACAAACCTCCCATTTATATCTAAATGGTCTTTAATACAGTTGAGTCCAGACTCAATATCTCTAATACTTATTAGATGTTGGAGTCCATCAAAAGGAAACGTAATGAGCTGAAATTTTTTGTTTAGGTTGAAATTCCGGACATCTGCTTCTATCCATTCGACCTGAGCGGAGTTTTTCCGAGCTTCCTCTAGCATCGCTCTGGAACAATCAATTCCACTTACCCGAAAACCATGCTCTCCTAAACGAGAAGCGATTCTACCATTCCCACAACCAATCTCTAGAATTGAAGAGCTATAACCCGTTTCCTCAGCTAGTTTCAAATAGAAGAGAAAATCTTGTGCTTGATCTGGAATAGGATAGAACGGCTCTCTGCCTTCTCGATAAAGCTCATAGAATAAGCCATCATAATAGTCGTTATAACTAGATGTATCTGCCCCAAATAGGCTGGGATTAGTCAGATTTTCGGAGAGCTGTTCAATCATTTCATCTTCCTCAATAAGTAGGTATGCACTCAACGTAAGATAACCTATTGTTCCAGGGTAAGCGCATCTCAAACGCTATTGACAGCTAGGTTCTAGTCCAGGCTTGGATTCGGGTAGTGCGGCTGCCAGCAGCGTCAACATGTAGTCATCGTCCATTGCAGCCCGCTTCGACTTCTGACGTAGAC
>JBBSFA010000183.1:0-6374 GCA_038239185.1 Elainellales cyanobacterium
GGCTTTGCGGCGATCGCCAAACGAGGGAGCTTTGACGGCAGCTACGGTTAGTACACCTCGCAAACGGTTGATCACAAGCGTAGCCAACGCTTCACCTTCGATGTCTTCTGGAATGATCAGCAGCGGACGGCTGGAGCGCGCAATCTTCTCTAGAACGGGCACGAGATCCTGAATGCTGCTGATTTTCTCGCTGGTCAGCAGAATCAGCGGATTTTCCAGTTCGCAAGTCATACGATCGGTATCAGTGACGAAGTAAGGCGACACATAGCCGCGATCGAACTGCATCCCTTCCACAATTTCCATTTCGGTGAAAAGTGACTTCGACTCTTCCACTGTAATCACGCCGTCTCTACCGACTTTCTCCATTGCCTCAGCGATCATGTTGCCCACTTCGGGGTCGCTGCCTGCCGCAACCGCAGCAACTTGAGCGATTTCCTTCCCTTCGACAGGCTTGGCAACCTTAGCAATTTCATCCAGCACCACTGCGACTGCTTTTTCGATGCCCCGCCGCAAGCTCACCGGATTCGTGCCTGCCGCCACGTTTCTTAAGCCTTCACGCACCATTGCCTGTGCCAACACGGTTGCGGTGGTTGTGCCATCACCTGCCAGATCTTTGGTTTTAGAGGCGACTTCCTGAATCAGCCTCGCTCCTGTATTTTCCAGGGGATCTTCTAGCTCGATATCCTTGGCGATCGTCACTCCGTCGTTCACAATTTGCGGAGCGCCATACTTGGACTCCAGCACCACGTTGCGCCCTTTAGGTCCCAAAGTGATCCGCACTGCATCGGCTAAAGCGTTAATGCCCCGCTCTAGCGCCTGCCGCGACTCCTCATTAAATACAACGATTTTCGACATATTATGATTTGGCTTATAGCTCTCCAGTCTCTGAATTTAGCACTCTTCCTTCGAGAGTGCTAAGGCGATCGGGGGCGGAAAGCCGAACAGAGAAAAAATCTTGGAGCGTTAGAAGCCTTTAAGCCGTAGGTTGAAACCCAGATTTTCCACCCAGATTTTTTTTAAAAACTGCTGTTCTATCAAAGGCAGTCACCGCGATCCAGATATAGGTAGAAATCCACTTAAACAACGTTGCAGTGTCCTGCGGAATCCAAGTTTTGCTGAACATGATCACGACGAACAGATCGCCGGAAGGCAGCAACCCCCCAAATCCTAGAATCGATCGAACGCGATAGGGAATCACAAATTCTGCCTGCGCTGGAATATGCTGACTTCCTAAGGCTTCAGGCACATGAAAGATGAACGTGCTGTGAATTTTGCGGTCTGAGTCTATCAACAGACTGGGCATCGGCTCTAAAACGGTGCTGATCTCCAAACCAAACTCCTGAATCAGCCGGGAGATCATCGGGATGTCTTTAACAAAATTTTCACTCACCAAGGGAATAGCTTTGTGTCCCGTTGAACCCTCTTTTGAATTCCACTGCGGTTCATCCCCTGCGGTTGCCAATAGGGTCAGGCATTTGGTAGGCGGCTCGATCGCGTTGCCCTTTAAAATCTCGCGGGCGGCTTCCTGAAGCTCTGGGGGCAGTTCTGCGTAGGGATGCGTTTTGAACAAGCGGACGAGGGCACAGGCAGGCTTTCCGGTGTGTGGATCGACGCAATTTTCGTAGAGATAGCGAACGATCCGATTTGCTACTTCCTCCATGCTTTTTGCGTTTGAACTGCTGTTGCGAAGTGCGATCGCGCAATTAAACATGTCGTCTTTAGTAAAATTCATTAAATCGTACATTTTAAGAGGCAGCGTCCCATTTTTAAGCCTTTACCATGAAACTTATCGTAGCAATTTTGCGGTTGGTTACTCAGTGCATCTACTGATATTTTAAAGTCCATCTTGCCTTAAGAATTCCCAAAACTTTCAAAAGCTGCTTGCTTTAAATGAACTATATAAATTAATCACATTTCCCTCATCTTTGCTGAGTATGAATGAAACGCTGTCACAAGATGCAGAACAACTTCAGCTAATTCTTAGCCAAGTGCTTGAGGAAGCCGATCGCTTCTTTCAGACTTTACCTGATCGCCCTGCTGGAATTCCACCTCAGCCGATTTCCCTGGAACCTCTACCTCCAGAAGGATTAGGAGCCATCGGCGCACTGGAGGCATTCCAGCGACGCTTTGCCACCGCCATGACAGGCAGCACCGGGTCGCGATATTTCGGATTTGTCACAGGGGGCGCAACTCCAGCCGCGATCGCAGGCGACTGGCTCACCAGCATCTATGACCAAAACGCCTTTGGGTCTGAAGATTCAGCAGCACCTTATCTAGAACAAGAGGCGATCGGCTGGCTGCGGCAGCTCTTTGGGCTATCGGCAGCGCATCAAGGCACGTTTGTCACAGGCGCAACGATGGCGAATTTTGTGGGGCTGGCGATCGGGCGACAGTGGGTAGGACATCAATTCGGAATCAACATTGCCCAAGCAGGATTGGCTGGATTCCCTTCGATCGCGGTGTTCAGTGGTGCGCCGCATTCCTGCATTTTTAAGGCGCTATCGATGCTAGGGATGGGGCGAAGCAGCCTTCAGACTGTGCCCTGTTTGCCCGATCGCGAGGCGATCGATCTAGCTGCACTGCGGCAGAGGCTAAGTCAGGTAGCAGCCCAACAGACTGCCAGCATTGTGGTTGCCAATGCTGGAACAGTCAACACCGTTGATTTTGACGATTTGCAGGGGATTGCGGCACTGAAGCAAGAGTTTCAGTTTTGGCTGCATGTCGATGCGGCATTTGGTGGCTTTGCAGCCTGTTCACCGCTTTACCGATCGCAGGTCGCAGGGCTGGATCAGGCAGATTCGATCGCGATCGATGCTCACAAATGGTTAAATGTGCCCTATGATGCCGCCATGCAGTTTACGCGCCATCGATCGCTTCAGGTAGAAGTGTTTCAGAACAGCGCAGCGTATTTAGGGGCATATTCGGAAATGCCGCTTAAGCATCCAGACTGTGTGCAT
Organism: Elainellales cyanobacterium; assembly: GCA_038239185.1. GTDB lineage: Bacteria > Cyanobacteriota > Cyanobacteriia > Elainellales > Elainellaceae > FACHB-886. The sequence goes on from JBBSFA010000183.1 coordinate 2,958, forward strand.
CTCACCCCAGAAAACTCGCGCCGCCTCAGAGCCTTGCCCGCCTGGTTTAGCCTGCTGGCTTACGGTGCAGAGGGCTACCGGGAAATTGTAGAGCGTAATTGTGCGATCGCGCAGGCTTTAGGCAACCAGATTGACGAGTCGCCCCACTTCCGGCTGCTGGCTCCAGTGCGGCTCAACGTCGTCTGCTTTACGCTAGCTGAGCCTACTCCAGAAGCAGTCAAGCAGTTTCTAAAGATTCTGAATCGCCAGGGTAAAATCTTTCTGACCCCGACCGTCTATCAGGAGATTCCAGCCATTCGTGCCGCTTTTTCTAACTGGCGAACCGAAGCGAAGGATGGCGCGATCGCTTGGGAAGCCTTGAATCAGGCGATCGCAGCGGCTCTTGACCCTACTTGACCCTATATGAGTGAGGCTTAACTATACTTAATGCCGCTTAGCTTGTCCCTTTCACCAGAGTATGAGCATAATTGCTGTGAGGCTTTGCCTTACCCTTGGAAGCGTTGGGTAGGGCAGGGTCTCGCGCCTTTCTAACCCATGTAATCACCACACGTAATCACCACACGTAATCTAAGTTTTTGGCTAAGGGGTGCGATCGCTCACTAGCCCTTGGAGATAATTAGAGACTTCTAGCTTGACAATGGGCGGTTCAACCGGAGGTCTGCTCATTCCCACCACCAGATAGAGCATTGAAGTCACTACTACCGCTTGCATAAATCTTGTCCACATCGCTGTAGTCCTCCTGTGCCGTAGCCGCATCATGCTACGTTGCAACATACGCACACAACCGCACTTCACTTAATTAGATCCGCCCTGTGATGGAGGAAACTTCTTTGCGATCGTGTTTTCTCACTTGACAAATCTAAATCCTGGAAAGTTCGCAGGAAATTTGTAGCCTGTTAAATCAAAACCTTGCTGTTTCAGGGCAATTCTAGGTAAGTTGAGAGCATAGCCAACTTATTATACGAATGCCAGACTATACGAATGTCAGATCAATCCTCTTTAAATCCATCCATTAGTGTTACAGAGCTGGGCGATCGCGTTGCAGAGCCAAATTTACAGCTTATTGATGTTCGCGAACCGGAAGAATTGGCGATCGCCCAGATTGCAGGCTTCGTGAACCTGCCGCTGAGTCAATTTGCCGAATGGTCGGGCGGGATTCAAACTCGGTTTGATGCGGATGCTGAGACGATCGTGCTTTGCCATCATGGGGTGCGCTCCGCCCAAATGTGCAGTTGGTTACATCAACAGGGCTTTAGCCGTGTCAGAAATGTAGTAGGTGGGATCGAACAATACGCCGCCAAGGTAGATGCCTCCATTCCTCGCTATTAGGTCTTTCTCACAATTCTTCTTTCTCCTATCCCTATGCAAGTGAAGCTCAACTCTCGTCAGCAACAAGTGCTTGGGGCAACGGTGCGCCAATATATTGCCACCGCTAAACCTGTAGGGTCAGAGGCGATCGTCGATGGATTCAATCCCAGAGTGAGTTCTGCCACGATTCGGAACGCGATGGGCTATCTGGAAAAAGCCGGATTGCTTTACCAGCCCCACACTTCAGCCGGAAGAATCCCCTCAGATTTTGGCTATCGGCTCTATGTCGATCGATTAGTGATTCCTTCAGAAACGATCGCTCGTCGGGTCGATCAGCTCCTCTCGGAGCAACTGAACTGGGAAGAAACCACGCTGGAAATGCTGCTGCGCGAGGCGGCGCAAATCTTATCGACCCTCAGCGGCTACATTGCATTGGTGACGATGCCCCAAGCCAACACGGCTCAACTGCGGCACGTTCAGCTTGTCCAAATTGATCCCGGACGGGTGATGCTGATTGTGGTGTTAGATTCCTATGCGACGCAATCTACTGTAGTGAATTTGCCTGCGGCGGAAGATGGCAGCGTGTCTGATCCAGAACAGCTCGATCGGGAGCTGCAAATTCTCTCTAACTTCTTAAATGCTGAGCTGCGCGGACGATCGCTCAGTGAACTCTCGACGTTGGATTGGAGTGAACTGGGGCGCGAGTTCGATCGCTATGCGGCCTTGATCCGGACTTCACTGGCGGAGCTAAAGCGGCGCACTAGCCTGACAATCTCCACGCAAATCCTGATCAGCGGCGTGGCGGAAGTGATGCGATCGCAGCCAGAATTTTCTGAGCTTCAGCAGGTGCAAACGATTCTCCAACTCTTGGAATCTGAGCAAGAGCAGCTTGGATCGCTGATTTTTGATTCGCCTGACGCCGAAACCTCTGGCAAGCGGGTGACGGTTCGCATCGGCGCAGAAAACCCACTAGAGCCAATTCGCACCTGTACGCTAGTCTCTGCGACCTATCAGCGTGGCTCAGTGCCGATCGGCAGCGTGGGCATGTTGGGACCCACGCGGATGATGTACGAGAATGCGATCGCCTTGGTGGAGGCAACCGCAGATTATTTGTCAGAGGCACTGAGCCAAATGGCTTGAGCAAGTTTTATCTTTAAACGGGCTGAGAATATGGATCTGTCTGCTGCATTACCTACGTTTGTCATTACCCTCCGCGAAGGCGTTGAAGCCGCGCTAGTAGTCGGTATTGTTTTGGCTTATCTGAAGAAAGCGGGGCAAGCGCGACTGAATGGTTGGGTCTATGCCGGAATTGGATTCGGCATTTTGGCGAGTTTGCTGGTCGGCGTAGTGTTTAACGGCGTTCTGGCAGCGCTAGCGGCTTCCGAGCAACCCTACGCCCCGATCGCCAAACCGCTGCTAGAGGGCGTGTTTGGCGTGGTGGCGATCGGGCTACTGAGCTGGATGCTGGTCTGGATGACGCAGCAGGCGCGATCGCTGAAGTCAGAAATTGAAGGTGCGATTTCTTCTGCACTTCAGCATTCAGAGGGCGCAGGCTGGGGCGTGTTTGGTCTGATCGCGATCGCCGTGCTGCGGGAAGGGTTCGAGACGGTTATTTTCATCTCGGCTCAGTTTCAGCAGGGCTGGATGGCAGTATTTGGGGCGATCGCGGGGCTAATCGGCGCAGTTGGCGTAGGCTTTCTGCTGTTTCAGCTTGGCATCAAGATCAATCTCAAACAGTTCTTTCAGGTGATGGGGGTGTTGCTGCTGCTGATTGTGTCTGGGTTGGTGATTGGTGCTTTGCGGCATTTCAATGGCGCGATCGAAGCTTTAGCGCAGGTCGATCCGGGCTTTGCAAATTGGTGTCCTCAGACTCGCGAGTCTTGTATTTTGGGGTCGCAAGTCTGGGATCTGAGCGGTATCTTGCCCGATCGCCAGTTTCCGGGAGTGCTGCTGAAAGCTTTCTTTGGCTATACGCAAAAGCTGTATTGGGTGCAAGCGATCGCCTATGTAATCTTCTTAACGACAGTCGGTAGCCTCTATTTCCAAAGCCTGACGGGCAAATCGTGGTCTACCAAATTTCGTTCAAGTTCAGCACAAACCCCGGAAGCA
>JBBSFA010000184.1:0-6367 GCA_038239185.1 Elainellales cyanobacterium
GGAAAATAGAAGGTTTCGGCGGTGATTTTGGGATTATGGACAAAGTAATTTAATCGCTCCATGTGGCTGCGAGCTTGGCAGTCAGGGTGGCTCAGGTAGGGCAACCAATGGCTCAGACAAGCGCTTTGAGCTTGCAAAATCGCCGCGACATTCTCACAAAAGACTTGCAGATGTCGTGGGTCTTGGGGACAAATCCATTGACTTAGTTGAGTTTGCAGTTGACGATAAAGTTGGGGGACTGACATCGGATTGTTTATTGTGTGGAAACTTGAGCATCTCATGTCGTCCCCCACTCTGTCACCCTTGTCTCACCCTTGTCTCGCCATGAGATTCCCTATATATCAGCTCTTCAGGACTTTTCTGCACCACTAAGCATCCAGGGTATCGCCATACTGGAGCGCCTGCTGCATCCCGCTGCCAACGCTGTGATTGTTGTCCTTGGCTTCGATAATGGCGATCGGAATGTTTGGCTTGTAGTACAGAATATAGTCGGCTCGTTTGCCAACCCCTCTGCTCACCAACTTCCCCCGAACATTCACCCGTCCGGCGGTAAAGTAAAACTCTTCTCGCACCTGAGTCTTGATATCCCAACCCGCATCCCGAATGGCAGGCGTAATGTACTGGGTGCGAATCTCTTGCTCTGTTAAATCCCGTTTGTCGATCGCTGCCATTCTCTGCCTCGCTGGACGCGGACTGCTGTTGAATTGGAGTCCACTAGCTTCAGTATCGACATGGAAAAGTCAAAAGGCACAAAGCGGGTATAAAGATCGGGGACGCTTTTTCAAAGCTATGACTAGTTCAAGTATTGACACCGTCAGGAAAATAATCGCAAAGCGATCGCGAAAATTATGGATTTTCAGCGCGGGATTGGCTCTTGTTGCACCCCAAGCAGCCTAGCCAGGGCTATTCTTCTGGTCGTTTGGTTTCTAGCGGCAGAAAGATCGTCAGCACTTCGCCCTGCTGAGGGCGTTGTTTCACGATCAGCTTACCACCCAAGGCCTGAAAGAGATTTTTCGTCACTGTCATGCTCAAGCTGAGATTACCCGTCTCAGGTTGAAACATCAGCAGTTGCCCCAATGATTTGAGCGCAGGGGCAAAGCCAAACTTATATTTGTCCTCAAGCTGCTCTGGCGGGGGATAAGACTCTAGTTGGAGCTTGAGCTGATGTCCAGCCTGAGAAACCTGCATCTGAATGCGGCTGCCCGGCGGTAGCGTATGGGTGACGCGATCGACCAGTCCCGTCAGCATTTGATCAAGCATCGTCGGGTCAGTCACGACCATCGGCAGCTTTTGCGGCAAAATCACTTCTAGCGTGTGGCTGTGCTGAGTGGCTTGCTGCTGCCAGCGCGCGATGTTTTGCTGAAGCACCTGAGCCAGTGAAATGGGCGCGAGCGCAGTCAGCGAATTTTTGCCGTTTGCCGTTTCTAGCTCAGCGGCTCGGAAGATTAGACTGAAGCGATCGATCTGCTCGGTGCATTCGCGATCGATGATTTCTAGCCGCTTAATCACATCGGGGTGCATCTCTTTGCGCCGCAGCAGCAGCCGCGTCAACGTGCGAATCGTGGTGAGCGGCGTGCGGACTTCATGCGCGATCGCCTGCAACAGCTCTGTGTCAAAGCCAGAATTTGGCTGGAAGCCAGCCCGATCTGGATAAAAGTCTATCGGAGGCTCCGCCTGATATTTGACGGGTTCAGCTTTTGCAGTAGCCGCTTTGTAGGAAGGTTGCGCCACAAATGAATGGGTATGCGCCAATCGCACAGAACTTCCTGGAGCCACTCGCGTTGAATCTTTGCGAGCGTGATCTGCCTGCGACTCAGTTGCGCTGGAAACGAGCGATCGAGCGATACCCTGTAGCGCATGAGCGCTCTGAATCGCGGGCTTTTCTTCCAGCTCAGCCGCATAGGGCAGATTTGCCAGCATCAGGTGGCTAAAGTGCGTCACTGTCCGATAGTCTGGAGTCACAAAGTCGAACTGTTTGACTAACTGGTTGAGGGCGATTAAAGCATGGGGCGCGGTCATCTTAATGCGGGCTTGCAGCGATCGCCATGCCTGCTGTACCACCTCTGGGTCAAACGAAAATAGAAAAGCTGGAGCTTCGTCTGGCGTTTCACCCAGCACCAGAACCACACTAAACTTTGGCGTGAGCACCAAGCAAAACTGCTCTGCAGCCAGTGGATCGGTGCAGAGCAACGGCAGTGTGGGAATCGGGACATTAGTGGCAGCGGTTGTCGTTTTGGAGGCAGGCAAAAGCTGCAACGGCATCTCGCCGGGTCGATCGACTGTAAATGTCCAAGTTGCAAGCTGAGCCAGTAAATCGGGGTGATCCAAGATTGGAAACGGACCCGATAGCAGTAGCCCTGCCGTTAGCCCTTCAGAGCCTTTCTGGACTCCTTTCGGGGCTGAGTTGGCAGGAGGTCGTCGCTGCAAAGCGACCTGTAGGAGCTGCTTGAGTGCAGCGATCGCCCCGCTCCATTCGCGCTCTGCTCGGAGGCGTTGCTGTGCTGGAGACTGAAAGCCCAAGTTGCTCTTCTCCGGAAGCAACGCACCCAGGTTAATAATTTCACTCAGGGTAGGCAAATACCATTTGTACATGGAGCGTGACCTGAATTCGTGGACAGAATCTAACAAAATCGTCGCTTGCTGTGGCGCTTACTTGAGCTTCTTGGCATTACTCTTGGTATTACTTACGACGATACTGGTAAGCGTCAAAGAAAAACAGCCTCAAAACCGAACCAGATAGGTCGCAATCTCCCCCCGTTTGTAAAAGCCTACGAAATCCAGTCTACGAAACGATGAAAATTGTGATTTGCCCAGGGGTACACGCAGTGCAGATAACAGCCGCCTTTTTGGCGGAAATGGGCGATCGCCTCACCGATCCGATCGTCTACCCAGCCGATCGCTATCCTCCCTACTCGCCTCAGCACCTTTTGGACTTCCTGTATAAAACTCTACCAACTTTTGGGTCGGCTTCTACCGACTTATTCCAGGCTCCACTTTTTTGGATTGGGTTTAGTGCGGGTGTGGTGGGCGCAATTGGGGCGGCGCGGCAATGGCAACGGTTGGGTGGAAAGGTAGCGGCACTGGTGGCGATCGACGGTTGGGGAGTGCCGCTCTACGGGGATTTCCCAATTTATCGAATTAGCCACGATGCTTTGACTCACTGGAGTTCGGCACTGCTAGGAGCAGGTGGGGATAGTTTCTATGCCGATCCGTCTGTGGCGCATCTGGAGCTATGGCGATCACCGCAAACTGTTCAAGGCTGGTGGGTTGGATCGGCTGGAGGCGATCGAACCGCCACGACAGCCTCCCAATTTCTCCTGACCTGGCTCAATTACCACGGAGAGTTAAACGAGGTTGGTGATTTCACTTTAGAATGACATAACCCTAAGAAAACTTTACAAAATCAATATAGAGCGACTAGATCGCCTACCAATTTGGCGTGAGCCTGGAAAAGTCCTTTAATATATTGCACAGTCAGTGTATTTACGTGGCAGTGACTCAGTCGTTATGACTCAAGTCATTGTACGCAATTGAATTCTCTCAAGGCGAGTATGAATAAACGACCCGGAGCTGGAAGTAACGGCAATGGCAATGGCAACGGTAATGGCAACGGCAACGGCAAAGGAGAGCTGAATGGCAAAGCGTTGCTGCGAACTGAGATCAGCACTCGGCGATTAGTCCCTCGCCCATCTGTCCGCAAGTCTACTTCGGCTTTGCCAGCTTTGCTGGTGCTCTGCTCAGTGGCGATCGTCGGAATTGTTTTGGTGATTACTTCTCAATCGCCGCTGGTGCTGCCCCCTTCAGCTTCACCCGTCCCAGCCGCTGAAGCCTTTCGGCTAGGGGTGAACCGGGCGATTAGCGCTGCCGCAGTCACCCAAACTGCAAACTCTCGAATGGAATGGCAGACGATCGCCGCTTGGTGGGAAGAAGCGGTGAATTTAATGAAAGAAGTTCCCGATTCTAGCCCCAACCTTCCGGTCGCCCAAAGCCGCGTGCCTCTCTATGAGAGCAACTTGACCTACGCCAAACGAAAAATTGATCAATCGCCTCAGTCCCAATTTTCCAGAGGGCTTTGGTCAAAAGGTGTGCGTCGGGCTGAGGTGATCCGGATTCAGGGCAAGCCTACCCAAACAGAGCGCTATGATGCGCTCTGCAAGGAACTGCTGTATTACGGTCGCAGCACGGTTGAGCTGAATAATGGGGTTGTGGTGCGATCCGAAGACCTCGATCGCAACCTGCGAACCAGCGCTAGCCTATCGCCCGTTGTCACCACAGCCAGCACGACGGCTTGGACGCTAGACTCCTCCAAAGAAGACCTTTTCCGAATTCAGGGCACTCCCACCCGGATTATTCGCTATGACTCTTCTCGAAAAGATGCCCTGTACTATGACGACAGCGTGGTCTATCTGTCTGAAGACCGCGTAGTCGGCTACGACAATCTGAATAATAATCTCAAGGTTTCCATTGCCTCCAGCGGCAGTGAGGCAATCCAGGCTTGGTCGATCAATTCTCCGAGAGATGATATTTTTCGCGTCCAGGGCACTCCAATGCATGTCAATTTAGATTCCACCTCTTGCAGCGAAACGCTCCAGTACGGCAGCAGCACGATCGAGTTGCGGAATGGCTTTGTCGCAGGCTACGACGATTTAGATCACAATCTGCGAGTGCGCGTCAAGTAGGAATTACTGATACAGGTAGAACAAAGCTTCTGCGTAGCTTTTTCCATTAGGTTCATAAACTTCCAGATATGCGTTTGTTTGCTCAGGATGACTGCCATCCCGATACAACACATAGGTATAGTCTGCATTCTTGAAAACGAGCTGACGGGCTTCATTTGGATTGCTGCTGGTAATTCGCATCTCGCCGCCGCCGTCTTTCGCTTGACCAATGTAATATTTGGGCACCTGGGGATCGAACTCTTCTGAGCAAACCTGAACGCGATAGTGAGTACTTTCTGCCAGCGCATAAGGGGCTGTGTCAGTCGGGCAGGGCGTGAACAGCCGATCGGCATCCACAAAGCGAATGCGATCACGTGCAGTGATTTTTCCCGTCGCGGCGATCGGCGTGGTTAGCCCAAAGTCCCGCTCCATTTCACCGTTTGCCGAACTGCTTGCTGCTGAACTGCTGCCTCTACTCTCTGGGGACTGGGAGTCTGGATTGATCGGCAGGGCAGGAGTTTCCGATCGGGGTTCAGCCGTTTGAGTGGGAACAGCAGAGTGGCTCGGTTTGGGCGCACTAGAAATTGCACTGGGAATCGCACTGGGACTCGATAGGCTCGGAATAGGCGGTTCGGATGGTTTGACCAGCGGTTGCGGAGAGCTAGAGTCTAGCTGAGAAATCCGATCGGGCTGGCTGGATGTAGACGACTGTGACCCATCAGCAGGCTGTGGGCGATCGCTGACGGCACTATTGCATCCTGTAGCGATCAGCAACAGGGCAAGGCTGAAGAGACTTTTGTAATTCATCGGGATGGCGGTTTTTCTGTAGACAGACTATATGAATTGGCTGTAGATGCAATTGTTCCGGATGTAGGCAGTTGGATCTTGAAGGGCGAACCAAATGTGCAAACTCAAAGATTGATCGGGGGCTTCTCAATCAAGCTCTGATTAGAAGATACAGCGACAGAGCGATCGATTTCGGAGGGCGAGGTCGCAGGTTTAACGGCTGTGTAGGTGAAAAATCCCCGGAGTGTCGAAGACTCCGGGGATTTCGCATGGAGCGCTAGAGATTAGAAATCGGCGTAGTTCGCGATCGCCTCTTTCATTCGATCGCCTACCTCAGCCGCCGGAAGTGAGCCTAGCTCACCTGAAGCGCGAGTCCTGATGCTCAGCGCATTTGCCTCAACTTCCTTCGCGCCCACAACTGCCATAACTGGAATTTTTTCCTTCTCGGCATTGCGGATCATCTTGCCCAAGCGCTCACCGCTGCGATCGACTACTACTCGAATTCCGAGCGATCGCATCTGATCGGCAACTTGGTGAGCATAGGACATCTGGTCTTCGGTCACAGGCAGCAGCCGAATTTGCTCTGGAGCCAGCCACAGTGGAAAGTCTCCGGCATACTCTTCGATCAAGATACCGACTAGGCGCTCGATCGAGCCAAACGGTGCGCGGTGGATCATCACCGGACGCTGGCGAGTGCCGTCTTCTGCCACATATTCCAGGTCAAACCGCTCTGGCAGGTTGTAGTCTACCTGGACTGTGCCGAGCTGCCACTCGCGATCGAGCGCATCTTGGACAATGAAATCGAGCTTTGGTCCATAGAAGGCAGCTTCGCCAATGCCCAGGAAATGGTTCATGCCGATCGTTTCCACGGCGCGTTGAATCGCGTTCTCCGCTTTGTCCCAGGCTTCATCGCTGCCGATATA
>JBBSFA010000185.1:0-6355 GCA_038239185.1 Elainellales cyanobacterium
GATTTGCTAGACCACAACCCCGGAACCTAGGGTCAGAGGCGGCGTGGTGAGTTGAACCGCTGGTAAGGTGTTAGTCGCTGAAAGCCATTTTTGGGCGATCGGCATTCGCCAACCCGTACCAAAGGCGCGATCGGTCACTTTCAGTCCGGGCGCAGATTGTTTGCGCTTAAATTCAGAGCGGGTGACGAGTTTGATTACTTTTTCGACTACAGCAGGGTCGTGTCCCGCCGCCACAATTTCAGCGGCGGCTTTGTGTTCGTGAATGAACTGGTGCAGAATATCGTCCAGGATTTCGTAGGGCGGCAGCGAGTCCTGATCAACCTGTCCGGGTTTCAGTTCGGCGCTGGGGGCTTTGACGAGAATATTTTGAGGGATCACATTCTTGCCCTGTTGGTTTAGCCAGTGGCAAATCGAATAGACCCGCGTTTTGGGTACATCTGCGATCGCAGACAGTCCACCGTTCATGTCGCCATACAGCGTGCAGTATCCGACGGCGATCTCGGATTTGTTGCCTGTGGAAAGTAATAAATGACCAAATTTATTGGAAACTGCCATCAGCAAACTGCCGCGAATCCGCGACTGAATGTTTTCTTCGGCAAGTCCAAATTCGGTTCCGGCAAACAGTTCGGCAAAGGTGCGATCGTAGGTTTGCATCAGATCCCCGATCGGCAAAGTCTGAGTTTTGATCCCTAGATTTTCAGCCAGCTTCAGCGCATCGCTGATGGAGTGATCGGAACTGTAGGGGGAGGGCATCAAGATCCCCAAAACCTGTTCGGCTCCGAGTGCTGCTGCCGTGATCGCTGCCACTAATGCCGAGTCAACGCCGCCACTTAGCCCCAGCACGACTTTAGAAAATCCACACTTGCGGGCATAATCGCGAACGCCCAATACAAGAGCCGCCCAAATTTCGGCATCGGCGCTTGCAGGTTGGGACGCGATTTCAGCCTCGGTGAACGTTTGTGTTTCGGGGGCATAGTCCACCATCACCAGATCCGACTCAAAGGCTTTGCCGCGAAAGATCAGCGTTCCTTGGCGATCGAATCCAACGCTGCTGCCGTCGAAAATCAGATCGTCATTGCCGCCGACTTGATTGGCGTAGAGAATCGGCGTTTCATAGCGGAGGACTGCATGTTGCAGCATTGCTTCTCGGAGTCCCTGCTTGCCCACGTAATACGGAGAGGCAGACAGATTGACAATCAGATCGACCTGCTGAACTGCAAGTTCCACGATCGGATTGATCCGATAGTTGCGCTGTCCCCAAAAGGCTTCGTCGTTCCAGATATCTTCGCAAATGGTCACTCCGATGCGAATGCCATCCAGCGCGAAGCAGCAGCTTTCTTCTCCCGATTCAAAGTAGCGATCTTCGTCAAACACATCGTAGGTTGGCAGCAGGCGTTTATGAAAGGTTTGCTGCAAGCTGCCGTTTTGCAGGAGCGCCGTGCTGTTGAAGAGAGGATTGCTGCCTTCCTGTGCCGATCGCGCATTGGCTTCCACCGTCCCGACTAGCACCGCAATCTGCGGCGGTAGATCGGCTGCGAGTTGCGCTAGGGTGCGAGTCATCGCTTCCACAAAGGCGGGCTGCAAGAGCAAATCGCGGGGTGGATAGCCGCAGAGTGAAAGCTCTGGAGTCAGCAGCAGGCGAGCACCCTGAGCGGCGGCTTGTTGAGCTGCCTCTAGGATCTTTTGAGCGTTGCCAGTTAAATCACCGATGGTCGGATTGAGTTGGGCGATCGCGATTTTCATGGGCTGGGGTAGAAGTTAAGTCAAGATAGAACTAAAGCGAAACTTAGAGGATGTGTGAAAGGTATCAAGCGTTCTGCATTCGCCCCCCAACCCCCCAATTCTGGGGGACTTTGAGCAAAAGCCGGGTCGAAAGTCCCCCAGAATTGGGGGATTTAGGGGGCGGTTCGGGTAGCAACTATCACTTTTCAAACATCTTCTCAAGGCTTGAGCTTGATTTGAATCGACTTGGACTGCTTGGTGATCTCGAAAAGTCCGATCGCCTGCACCAGATCGCTCAGCTTTTTGTAGTTGTAGTTGCGGGAATCAAACGACGGAGAAAGCTTGTTGAGCTGCGAACCAAATTGCCCTAAATTCACCCAATCATCTTCTTCAGAAATTGCATCAAATGCATCTTTGAATAAAGTCAGCAGCTTCTTGTTGCTCATTAGCTTTTGGCGATCGGCATCTTTAGTCGTACTAGCTTGAGCGATCGCAGCCGCCACATTTTTACTCGACGCAGCGCTGCTTTCTCCGGCTTCCAGAATCGGCACTCCGTCCGGCTGACCGAGAATTTCTGTGTAGACAAATCGATCGCAGGCTTTAATAAACGATTCTGGCGTTTTCCGTTCGCCAAAGCCATAGACGACTAGACCCGATTCTCGGATACGACTCGCTAATCGCGTGAAGTCGCTATCGCTGGACACAATGCAGAATCCATCAAAGTTTTGGGTGTACAACAGATCCATTGCATCAATAATCAAAGCGCTATCTGTGGCATTCTTTCCAGTGGTATAGCCAAATTGCTGAATCGGTTGAATCGCAAACTGATTGAGTTTATCTTTCCATTTGGTTAGCCGATGACTCGTCCAATCTCCATAGATCCGCCGAACGTGAGCCGTGCCGTATTTCGCGACTTCCTTGAAAAGAGATTCAATAATATCCGCGCTGGCATTGTCGGCATCAATTAAGATGGCGAGTCTGTGAATTCCACTTTGGCTATCAGCTCTCATATCACCTCCTAAGCAGTATCTAAATAAAGAGCAGTATCTAAATAAAGACCAAAGGTTTATCCTTGAAGGGTGCAAAAGCTTCGGCATCAAATCGGTAGAGGCTGGCAGGTCGTCCGGCTCCCCGCGAGACTTTGACTCGCGTATCAGACAAAAACCCAAGCTTCAGCAAGCGCGATCGAAAGTTGGAATAGTCTGAGAAATTTTCTCCCAAAACGGTCGTGTAAAGCTGATAGAGATCGCTCAAGGTGAATAGCTCAGGCAAGACATCAAAGGCGATCGGGCTATATTCCAGCTTATTCCGCAACCGCCGATAGCCATACTCCAGGACTTGATTATGATCGAACGCCAGCGGCAACACTTGGCTGAGCGGATACCAGGCAATTCCACTGACCCCATCGGCGATCAGTTCGGCATCCGCAAAGCGAACCAGCGCAAAATAGCTGACGGAGAGATATCGCACCCCAAAGCTGGTTTCGGCTTCGCGCGGATCGCGATCGGGACCCCCAAACGTATAAAGCTGCTCTAGATACAGGTTCTCAGCCCGAATTTTCTCCGACAAGACCCGATAGGCGGCATCCTCTAGCGATTCACCTTGCCGCACCAGCGTTCCGGGCAAACTCCACTGCCCAATAAACGGCTCTTCGTGACGCAACACCAGCAGCACCAACAGCCGATTCTGCGCCGTATCGACTGAGAAAATGACGTTATCGACCCCTACTTTGAAGTCAGCGAGGGTTTTGGGCGGGTCGATCGATTTTCGGGAGGTGCGTCCTGACATTCGGTTTGGGGGGGAAGGTAAAGGTGAAAGTGAATAGAGAGAGGCTGGTTTACCAATAGAGGTGCTGGCGATGGATATAGGCTTCGATCGGCGGCGTAATCACTTCGGAGTTGCCAGCCTGCCGATATTCTGTCGAAGACACTGCTGGAACCATCACATCTGCGATCGCCACGGTCGCGCCCATCTGCCGCAGCGGTTCCACGGTTTCCTCTGCGATCTGATAGCCCCAGCGTGGCATCACCAGCAGGTTCACCTGAGCCAGTAGCGTTTCGACTTCATACCAGCGCGGCAGTTGCTCAACTAGATCTGAGCCGATCACTAAGGTCAAATCGGCATTCGTCCAGACTTGCTGTGCCCGCTCTACCGTTTTCAAGGCTCTCGGATCGCTGAGTGCAGGATACAGTCGCACATTTTGGCGCGGCGGCTCAATGTCGTTAATCAACAGTTGCAGCATCATCGATCGATGCTCTAGCGGCGTTTGGTGAGATTTGAATGGATTGTCTGATGCCCAAACTGCCACCTGATCATAGCGATCGGCAAGCCAAGCAATAATTGCCTGGTGTCCGGCAGTTGGGGGGTCGGCGCTTGTCCCAAAAAGAGCGATTGAGGACATGGGAAGAAATTAAGTAAGGAGGATTGGAACCAGGGTAAAAATCGATTCAGGCTTTGAACCGATCGCGGGTCTGTTCTGTTAATTTTCGCAGAGCAGGCGAAAGATCGGGATCAACCGGAGTCGGCTGTTGAATTTGCCGAGTCGATCGCGGCAGACTGACGACGGAACCACGGGTGCGATCGCAAATCTGAGCTAAACTCTCCGGTTCAACTAACCGCGCTCCCTGTTTCATCACAAGCTGCAACAGCGGTTGCTCGTTGGGGGCAGGGGCTTCGCTGATTAAGCCGAGGCGATCGCCTGTCAGCAAGCCTTGCTCAAAGCTGCGAAAAATCTGCTTGCGTCCGGGATAGGTGGCTTTGCCGCTAGAGTTTTTCATCACCGGAATCCCGTCAATTTCAACCAGTTTATACACGCCGTTGACGGGTGCGCCCGTGACTAGCTTAGTCCCCAGTCCGTAGCCCTGAATATCGGCTCCAGCAGCTTGCAGACGGGCAATTTCGTACTCGTCCAAATCGCCGCTGGCAAAGATAAACACGTCGGGCAACAGCGATCGCACCTGCTGCGACTGCGTGACTAAATCGCCCGAATCCAGCCGAATCGCGTTGACGGTCATCTCACCTGCTGCGACTTTGGCGGCAAGCTGACGGGCAGCGGCGATCGAGTCGTAGGTATCGATCAGCAGCGCGGCTCCGGGAAAGTAGCGATGAAACGCGGTAAACGCTTCAGTCTCACTGCCCTCTAGTGCAGCCAACGCCATCACGAGCGCATGTGCCATTGTGCCGCTAGGTCTTTGCCCAAGCTGCAAGGCGGCGAGGACGTTTGAGGTAGAATCTAGACCAGCAGCGATCGCCGCACGAGCTGCCCAAAGCGAGGCTTGCGGACTGAAAGCGCGCCTTGTGCCGAACTCCAAAAGCTGCGAAGCTTCGCCAGCAGTATCGCGTAGCCGAGCGGCACGGGTCGCGATCAGCGTTTGGTAGTTGATCGTATTCAGCAGATAGGTTTCTACCAGTTGGGCTTGCCAGAGCGGGGCTTCAATTCGCAGCAGCGGCTCATGGGCAAACACAGCCGTGCCTTCGGGGACTGCCCAGACATCACCCTCGAATCGGGCATTGCTTAGCAGCTCCCAGAAGCGATCGGGCGCGTGGTCAAAAATTCCTGTCGCTTGCAGGTCAGCAATTTGCTCCGGCGTAAACCGGAGCTGTTCCAAGTATTCCAGGGCTTGCGCCAAACCCATTGCCACCAAATAGCCAAAATCGTCGGGCAAACGGCGGACAAATAGTTCAAAGCTGGCGCGACGCTGGTCAATTTGCTCTCCCACGTAGCAAGCCGACATGGTGAGCTGATATAGATCGGTAAGCAAACTGTAGTCTTGCGGATGAACGGACAGAGCGGCATTTTCCATAGAGGTTGGCAGAAACGGCAGTAGCGATCGCGCTTTGATCAAATTATAGTTAAATCGACCAAAAATGCTAGCCCCAAGCTACTCTATTTATGCTGAATTTAAATGTGTAAGCGTAAAAAAATGCCTAGCCCAGATCCCCGATTTCTCTAAAGAAGTCGGGGATCTCCACCCAACAAGCCATGTAGCCAACTTCGCAACCACAACCCCGATCGCCAGCCGAAATTTTGTTTGATTTAACTAAAACCCAGCGATCGAACTCGCTTTCTGGATCAGCCAATGCCCAACACTCGCACCAAAAACGCCCAGCGATCGCTGGCTTCTTCGATCACCTTTGCTGTGGGTTTTCCCGCGCCGTGACCTGCTTTCGTCTCAATCCGAATCAGCACAGGCGCGTCCCCAGCATGAGCCGCCTGCAAAGCCGCCGCAAATTTGAAGCTGTGGGCAGGAACTACTCGATCGTCGTGATCGGCCGTCGTGATCATCGTGGCTGGATAAGCCGTCCCCGCCTTCAGGTTGTGCAAGGGCGAGTAGGCATAGATCGCAGCAAATTCTTCCGGGTCGTCTGGAGAGCCATATTCTGCTGTCCATGCCCAGCCGATCGTGAACTTGTGGAAGCGCAGCATGTCCATTACGCCGACCGCAGGCAACGCTGCCCCAAACAGATCCGGACGTTGGGTCATGCAGGCTCCGACTAGCAAGCCGCCGTTGCTGCCGCCTGCGATCGCCAGCTTTTGCGGAGCAGTATAGCCTTCGGCAATCAGCCACTCAGCCGCCGCGATGAAATCATCAAACACCGCCTGTTTGCGCTGCTTCATGCCTGCCTGATGCCA
>JBBSFA010000186.1:0-6345 GCA_038239185.1 Elainellales cyanobacterium
ATCCGAACTGCTGGCTTGGCGGCAATTTGTGTTGCGGGAACTGGGATTGCAGTTACAGGAGGACGATTACTCCAGGTTCAGCCAAAGATCTTTACAGAAGAATTGGGCAACGGCATCATGCTGGAAATGGTACAAATTCCAGGTGGAAAGTTTGTAATGGGTTCTCCGGACAGTGAGAAAGAGCGAGAGTCAGATGAGTCTCCGCAGCATCCGGTAACTGTGTCGCCGTTCACAATGGGCAAGTTTGAAGTGACACAAGCTCAGTGGCAAGCGATCGCCAAGCTGCCAAAAGTAAAAATTGATCTCAAGGCTGATCCATCTAATTTCAAAGGGAGCGATCGCCCGGTCGAAAACGTTTCTTGGAATGATGCGATCGAGTTTTGCGATCGTCTTTCTGGAAAAACTGGGAAAAAGTATCGTCTGCCCAGCGAAGCGGAATGGGAATATGCCTGTCGGGCTGGAACAACTACACCCTTTTATTTTGGTGAAACGCTGTCTCCTGATCAGGCAAATTACAGCGGCAAAGAAACGATCGCAGTTGGTAGTTTTCCACCCAATGCTTTTGGACTTTATGATATGCACGGCAACGTTTGGGAATGGTGTGCCGATTACTATTACACTAGTTATCAAGGTGCGCCTACAGATGGAAGTGCTTGGCTAGAAGGTAGCGATCGCGCTTATCGGCTGCTGCGCGGCGGTTCGTGGCACGCCGATCCCAGGTACTGCCGTTCTGCCTATCGTGGCAGGGTCGTACCGGACTACAGGCACTACGGCATCGGTTTTCGGGTTGTTTGCCTTGCTGCGTGGACTTAACTTAGCCCTTTTCTCTTCTTGCCCTCTTGCGCTTTACACTGTGTTATTCTACCCTATTCGCGCGAAGCGCGATCAAATTTTTTTGAGATTTTGGGGTTAAATACTTTTAAATCATTTCGCTTTGTAAACAGGGATTGACAGGTCAGAGTATCTGAGTACTCTACATAGTCACAAATAAAATTTATCCGCGCCTATAAGCGACCTCCCAATTATCCAAAAAACCTGTGCGCTGATCAAATGGTATATCCCGATACTCGATCGCCTACCCCGCAATCACCGATTAGCTTTGGGCGATCGGGTCATCACAGGATTATACGATATTTCAGAAGGATTAATCAAGGCACGTTACGTAACAGACAAACTTTTTTAGCTCAAATTGCTTAACACCCAGCTCGACATTCTACGACATCAAACCCGCCTGCTTTTAGACTTTAAATTAATCAAATCTGAACGCTACGAATATGCCAGCAAACTATTAAATGAAGTTGGCATTGATCTAGGAGGATGGATTAAACAGCAGTGGCAGCGGATGGGTAACGGATGTAACGGATAGGAAGTTTCAGAGGAGTTGCGATCGCCATCCGCTACAATCCGCTGCCGCCAACCTCCTGAGTCCAAAGGCGCGATCGCCTCTCTAAAACGACTCACGCTCCCAAGTCACCGTTACACCGATCGCAGAATAACAGCGCTCCACCATTTCCTTAAACTCAGCCGCATAGCCACCAAACAGATGCACTCTCGGCTTTTTAGATCTGAGAAACTGGCTATACAACAGCACTTTAGCGCCATCCTTCCAGCCTGTAACATGCTTGATTTCGATCGCATACTCATCCGTTACCAGGTCAATAAAACCCACGGGTGTCTCCACTTCACGCTCTCCCCCTTCCCGGCTTTGAAGTGCGACCTGAACCATTTGTTCGGTCTCGATCACGATCTCTGAAGTCACCATAATTCCCTGCCGCTGTAGTTGATTAATGCAATCTTGACAGATTTGAAACTTTTCTTCCTCCCACCTCGATAGGTCAAAAGCTCTAGGAGAGAGAACACGCCTACAGAGATGGCAGTAAACCCGTGCTGCTGGACTCATAATCGACCGTCGAGACGTGTTGGCGATCGCGCTGACGCTGCCAAATCAACTATACCTCAAAGCCTTTGCTGACTTGACGAATAGGGGGCTTCAGAGGAGTTGCGATCGCCATCCGCTACAAAATCCGCTGCCGCTACCTCCTGAGTCAAAGGCGCGATCGCCCTTCAGCCTTTCCGTTAGACTGGAACCATTCCTTACGGGCAGTTTGCCATGGTGACGCTTCAGCTTCGACAACTGGTGGTTTATCCGGGTCAACGCATCCAACTGCAAGAAGTCAACTGGGATGAGTTTGAAGCCATTCTTGCGGAGTTGGGGGATAAACGCGCTTCTCGGATTGCCTACAGCGATGGGGTTTTAGAGATTCGGATGCCTTTACCCAAGCATGAAAAAGCCAAGGTTTTGATTGGTGATATGGTCAAGATTCTTTTAGAAGAACTTGATCTAGAGAATGAATGTTTTGGTTCCAGCACCTTTAAGCGTCAAGATATGGCGAAAGGCATCGAACCCGATGACTGCTTTTATATTGAACATGCCATTCAAATGATTGGTAAAGATCGAATCGATTTGACCGTTGACCCCCCGCCCGATTTAGCGATCGAGGTGGATGTGACTTCTAAAACTGGACTGGATGCCTATCTGGCGCTAGGAGTTCCAGAACTATGGCGGTTTGAGGACGGACAATTGCGAATCAGTTTACTGCAAGATGGGCAGTATCAAGAGGTAAGTTCTAGTGCTCATTTCCCCCAGTTTCCGATCATTGAGAAAGTTTCTCAGTTTCTCGATCGCGCTCAAATGGAAGGACGAAGCCAAACGCTGAAAGCGTTTCGCCAATGGGTACGAGAAGGGATGGTCTGAATGGTTTAGGGTTCAACTTTGTGAAAATTTAGCGTGAGCGCTATAGTGCGAAAGGCGCATCATTTGCACCTCTCACACTAGATTTTGTTGATGTATCATGTCCGATTCCGATTCTTTTGAGCTTCTCGATCGCCACTACCGCGCCGGAAAAGCCGCCTTCGAGCGGGGGCAATATCGCCAGTCGATCGAACAATTTGAAAAAGCCGTCAGCCTAGTCGCAAAAGGGACAGCCCTAGGCGGTGAAATGCAGATCTGGCTGGTCACCGCCTACCAAGCCGCCGGACAAGACCAACAGGCGATCGCCCTTTGCCAGAAGCTAGAGGCACACCCCGATCTCAGCATCCGCAAGCAAAGCCGTCGCCTCAGCTATATCCTTAAAGCCCCGAAGCTGCAAACTCGCCCGGAATGGTTCAGCCAAATCCCTGATCTTTCTACGCTAGATAGCGCTGAAGCAGATAGCAAGGGCGCATCTCGCTTCGCGGGATCTGCGCCAAAAGCCCCGGCTCGTCCGCGTCCACAGCCCCAACCCCAACCGATCGACCTCAGCCAAGTCAACACCCAAGACAATGGGTTTATCTGGATCGCGATCGGAGGGGCAGTGCTGCTGTTAGGCGGTTTAATCTGGTTCAGCTAGGCATGAGAATTGAATCACCCCAAATTCCGTAGGGTGCGTTAGGCGCTAGCCGTAACGCACCAAGCTCCGAGAATGATGCGTTACGCTGCGCTAACACATCCTACGCAATACACATCATTCAATCCACGTTTCTAGATCACACCAGATCTGCAAAGACCTCTTGCACCGCCGGATGAACCAGCTTGTGATTCTGAACATTCAGCCCCTTCGCTAAAGCCAGATCGGACTCCAATACCTGAAGTCCAGCGTTTGCCAGCTTCAGGACATAGGGAAATGTGCTGTTGTTCAGTGCCTGCGTCGCTGTCCAGGGAACCGATCCGGGCATGTTGGGAACGCCATAATGCACCACTCCCGCGTCAACGTAGGTGGGCTGAGTGTGCGAAGTCGGGTGCAGCGTTTCGATGCAGCCGCCCTGATCGACCGCCACATCGACAATCACCGAGCCGGGACGCATCTGTTCCACTAGGCTGCGAGACACCAGAGTCGGAGCTTTACGACCCGGCACTAGCACCGCACCCACCAGTAAATCCGCCTCCGGCACTGCCGCTTCCACTTGAGCGACGTTGCTGTAAAGCAGCTCTACTCTGGAGCCAAACAAAGTTTCCAGATAGGCGAGGCGTTCCAGGTTGACATCCAGAATTTGCACCTGTGCCCCCAGCCCGATCGCCATCTTGGCGGCTTCTGTGCCGACCACACCACCGCCCAAAATCACCACTTTCCCGGCTCGCACACCGGGAACGCCGCCCAGCAACACGCCACGACCGCCCTGCTGCCGCTCCAGATAGCGAGCGCCAAACTGAATCGAGAGCCGTCCCGCAATAATGCTCATCGGCGTTAATAGCGGCAGGCTGCGATTGGGCAGCTCTACGGTTTCATAGGCGATCGCAGTCGCCCCGCTGTCGATCAAGTGTTCAGTCAGATCGCGATTGGCGGCAAGATGAAGATAAGTAAAGAGAAGTTGCCCTTTTTGAATAAATTGATATTCCTCAGATAAAGGTTCCTTGACTTTTATCACCAATTCTTGCTGCCAGGCTGAAGCCGCATCAGGGACAATTTTTGCGCCCGCCTGAGCATAATCTGCGTCGGTAAACCCTGCCCCAACTCCTGCCATCGTTTCCACAGAAACCGTATGACCAGCATCGGACAGACCCCGGACGCTAGACGGGCTTAGCCCAACTCGAAACTCCTGATCCTTTGTCTCTTTTGGAACACCGAGCTGCATCATTTACCTCCAAGTACGGACAGACAAAATCGCCCAACGGCTGCTCTATCTTTAGCTTAGATCGATCGCCCGAATCCGTAACGATTAAAGCAAGAGTCAAAAGAAATAAACGCTGAGCCAGTTGACGCAGTCCACAACCAGTGATAATTTGACTATGTCTACATCATCTAAGTCAGCCTAATCTGGACTTCTGTTCGCGCTTTTTGGCGCTGAGTCTAGAACGGAGGAACCAATCTTGTGGGGCGTATCTTTAAGCTTTTAAGGACTTTAAATTTTTAGAGAAGGGCACCTCTCAGCCCTAGCCCGTCAGCTAACTCCGTCGGCAGTGAGAGGAGACTGAGCTATCAAGCTTTTATAGGACTTGATTGCCTTCAGTATCCTCGGGTTCATAAATAGCATGTCTTAATTCTGCGCCATATTCTTGCGGAGTAGAACAGAGTGCAATGTGATGACCTAATGAGCGTTTTAACGCTAGGGGGAAGGCAACAAGCGCATGATTTGGCATCAGCCATTTGCCTGAATTAATCCACGGTTGGATTGATTAGATTTATTTTATTCGGGTTCGCATTTTCCTGATTTGTTTCATCTACATTCGCTGCCGCAGTGAGCATTTTGGTCTGAGCAGGGTGAAGTTAAGAGTTAGCGTGAGTCTCCAGAGTTAGTCTCTAGGCTTGTGCTTGATAACACGCTTGATAACAGAGCTTTGTTTTTTGTCATTTAAATACCTGCCAATGGATCTGCTAGAGTATCAAGTTGAAGAATTATTTCGCCAGGTAGGTATTCCTGTCTTGCCCGCTCAAAGAATTTCTCATCCGATCGCGGTTGAATCTTTGACCGAACCGAAGTGCAAGTTAGACCGGGAATTTTATCTGGCTGTTGGGCTGGACAGTACAGCCCGTCGTCCCATTCTTTTAGGCTCTCAGTACGGCGGAATCGAAATTGAAGCCAAGCTTGAGTATATGCAACAGGTCATTGTGGATCAAGACTTTTCTCCCTTTTATGCTCGCCGTTTGGCATTGAAAATGGGCTTGAAGGGGGTTTTGATTCAGCCGGTGAGTGCCATCATTGAGAAGATGTATCGCTTGTTCATCCAGCAAGATCTGGATTTTGTGGAAGTGAGTTCCCTAGTGGTCAGCGCTTCCGGAGACTTGATGGTGCTGGACGGCAAGATCACGGTGAATGATGCCGCGATCGATCGCCATCCAAATCCGATGCCAAATCCGATGCAAGTCCGGTCAACCTCTTCCTGTCGCACCTCAACGCGAGTAGACACCGGAAACATCGGTGTGCTCTGTAATGGGGCAGGGCTGCTGATGACCACCTTAGACTTGATTGTGGCTGAGGACGGAAAGCCTGCCAGCTTTATCGATTTAGGCGGCGATTACACCGCTTGCCCGGATGATTTGTTAGTCGAACGACTGGATCAAGGGCTTGATCTGATGATTCAAAACAAATCAGTCAAAGTTATCCTGGTGAATATTTTAAGCGGAACTTTATCCTGCGGTCGGATTGCGAAAGTGATCATTGGCAAGCTCAAGCAACTGCCCGCCAGTAAACAAAATCCAGCGATCGTGGTGCGGGGCATCGGCGCTAAATTTCGTCAGGCGCAAACCCAGTTAGTTCCTTTTGGAGTGCCTGTCGTGGAGCAGTTAGATCAGGCGATCGCGCAGGCAGTTTTCTATGCGCGATCGAGAAACACCTGGCAAGTTCAGATTGAAGAGGTTCACCCCCAAA
>JBBSFA010000187.1:0-6341 GCA_038239185.1 Elainellales cyanobacterium
AATCCGGGCGATCGTCTCTTGATCAAAGTAATTCTCGAATTGGTTCAGGATCATTTTCGCCCGCTGCAAAGGCACAGATTGATCGGTAAACTGCTGCGTCAGCCGAATCCACTGCCGCCGAATCAAATAAGCTTTCTGGCGCTCCTCATGGCAATCGGGCTGAAGTAAAGACAGATCCCCGACTGGAATCACCCGCTGGCAATCCAGGTCAAACAGCCCGCCTACTGCCGCTCCAGGCCCCGCAAACTCAGCGTAAAAGGATTTGCAGAGAATCAACCCATTCCGCCGACGGCTGTTGACCATCCAGAGCTGCCCGCTTTGGAGATATTGCAAGATCTGGTCAGCGGTGGCATCTTCCACGATCGGCGGACAGGGAATCTTCTCGCTGCTGTCAGGCATGAAATTTGAAGGCCCACTCTCTGCTGGAGCAATTTTTCCCTCAGTGCTAGAAGCTTTATCAATTTCTTGCATAGCAGCATCAGCAGTCAGTGCTGGAAGGGTACTCTGATTAGTCTGCTGATTTTGGCTATCCATTCCAACCTACTCCGAGGAATATCAGACGAGTTGCGTTGATCTGCTGTCACTTGGAGCAGTCAATTCGGAAAATTCCCATCGTCGAAACAACAGATTTCCAATCCTATCCTAAGAGCATAGATAAATCTATTTCGTTGCTGCGAGCGAATTTCATACGCATGCATCAAGTCACCCAGTCCAAAAGTCATACTGAATGTGAAGCTATGCTATGAAGTCCATCAATATAAGACAATCTGTATTGATTTATATATTGGTTTATAGCAGTGAAACTGCAACTCGATCGGTAGCTAGATTCTACATAATTACCCATATTTTATGACATTTAATCAGGGCTAACTTGGAGTAATTATCAAGAGAGTCTGAAGCGGTGATGAAGATTAACATGAAGTCTATGAAGGAAAGGGTGATATGCCGTAGATATACGGTCAGAAAGACGGTCAGAAAGCAGTTTGCCCTAACGATATGAGAACTGACACAAGATTGTCATAGGAGCGATCGTTCAGCTTCATAGGCGATCGCTAATTTAATAACAACCTCTAAAGCATGTTCCTGAATGCAACTAGTCTCCCCCGGTCACCGCCGGGGTTTTTGCTTGTTAGGGGGAGTTCATAAAAGCCCTACCACCCTGTAAGACCTACAATAGGCTCAGGTGTCTCGTAGCGAGTAAGGATTGTGGCGTTTAAGGTTGGGTTATTGGGACTAGGAACCGTTGGATCGGGCACAGCCGAGATTTTGCTGAACCCAGCACAACGGCATCCACTGCTGCAAGAGGTCGAGCTGCATCGGGTGGGGGTGCGATCGCTCGATAAGCCCCGTTCCGTTAAGCTGCCGCCAGAGATCTTCACGACCGATCTAGAGTCAATCGTTACTGATCCAGATATTGATGTCGTGGTCGAGGTGATTGGCGGATTAGAGCCTGCCCGATCGCTGATGCTGAAGGCGATCGCCCACGGCAAGCATGTCGTCACGGCAAATAAGGCGGCGATCGCCCGGTTTGGCGACGAGATTTTTACGGCTGCAAATGCGGCTGGCGTATACGTGCTGCTAGAAGCGGCGGTTGCAGGCGGGATTCCGGTGATTGAGCCGCTGAAGCAATCGCTTTGCGCCAACCGGATTCACTCCGTGACCGGAATTGTTAATGGCACTACAAACTATATTCTGAGCCGAATGCAGAGTGAAGGAGGCAGCTTTGAGGCAATCTTAGCCGATGCCCAGCAGCTAGGCTATGCCGAAGCCGATCCCACTGCCGATGTCGATGGGCTAGATGCAGCCGACAAAATTGCGATTCTGGCTTCGCTCGCCTTTGGGGGACGGATCAAGCTAGCAGAAGTCCACTGCGAAGGAATTCGTCAGGTCAGCGCGGCTGATATTGCCTACGCTGAGAAGTTAGGATTTGTGATTAAGCTGTTGGCAACCGCTAAGCGCGATGCAGCAGAGACTGGGGATCTCGATCGCCTGCAAGTCCGAGTCCATCCGACCTTAGTTCCCAAAACTTATCCGCTTGCCAGTGTCAACGGGGTTTATAACGCCATTTTGATTGAGGGCGATCCGGTGGGGCAGGTGATGTTTTTTGGAGCAGGGGCGGGATCGGGTCCCACTGCCAGCGCGGTTGTCGCAGATGTGCTGAATATTGCCGCAATTCTAAAAGTCAGTCGAGGTACGGTACAGGCAGATAAGCCGCTGCTTGATCCACTGCTGGCTTGCGTCCATCAGGATTATTGCGCGATCGCCCCGATTGATGATCTGATCAGCCGTTTCTATGCGCGAGTCTTGACCCAAGATAACCCCGGCGTGATTGGCAAACTCGGCACTTGCTTCGGCAACCACGAAGTCAGCCTAGAATCGGTGGTGCAAATTGGGCTAGAGGGCGATCGCGCCGAAATTGTGGTGATTACGCATCACGTTCGGGAAGGCAACTTTCGAGCGGCACTGGCGGAAATTCGATCGTTTGAGTCTTTGACCGTTCCGAGTGTGATTCGAGCGCTATGAAGGACTATCAGGCATCCCCGTAAAGCTTTCGCGAAGGCTAGACGTGAAGGTTAGAAAGGCTCCTGATCCCATTTCAGTCAATCTGAAAGGAGAAGCGTAGCGCTGCACCTCGATCGTATGTTCCGCCGTCACTTTTGTTCGCTGGCTAACTTTCAAGCAAGTTTTTGGCAAGCAAGTTTTTGGAGAGCCTTGTTTTTGCTGCCCATCCTTTTTTGCGTGAGCTGCACTTCCCTCCCGTTTAGTCAACTAGCCGATGCGGATTTGAATTTGCAGGTGGCGGCAACTGAAACGCCAGGTGTTTACGCGCTGGCGGGCGAAACCAATCTGCCCGATCGAACGCAATTGACGGTCATGGCGGTTCGCTATTTGGCGGTAGAAAATCCGGTTGCGGGTTCCAAACCCAATCCAACCTACTCGATTCTGGCGTACCAAACCGCGCAAATTCAGAACAGCAAATGGCAAGCCGAGCTGAATTTGTGGCAAGTCGCGCCTGACGGTCAATATCAAGAAACCTGGCAGCTAGAGCAACCCCAACTGGAGCTTGCGCTTCAGCCTGCAACCGAGGTCATTTTTTTAGCAACGCTCACGCCAGCCGATAAACTCTCTCGACTGGAGCCACAGTTGGCAATGCGCGGAATGCGTCTGAGCGATCGCACCGTCCAAACCACTGCTGAAGGACAACGCTATGCTCAAGTCGATCAGGCGATCGCGGTTGCCCTACCTACAGGTAAAACTACACCGCCACCCCCGAATCCAAATCTGATTAACTACGGCTGGGGCGATCGCTACTTGATGCCGCAAGAACCCCAAAACCCTTACGATCTAGCATTTCCGAGCATCCGCCAAACCAATGCGCCGCCAGCGGCAGACGAGTTTTTGCGATAGAGCTGTTTCTCTTGAAGTCAAATCACAAAGTCGGCTTTGTTCCAATTTTGCAGGCGATCGCGCTCTTCCCAAACGAAAGGTAACGGGGTGTCAGCTAAAGGGATTTCATCTGAGGCTTGCGGTATCCACTCAGCTTCTTCTGGAATTTCTGGGTTGGCGGAAAGAGTGCTGTCTAAACTGGTATCCCACAAAGCATCTGATTCGGGATCGGGCAGATCGGCTAGGTTCGGATCTACCAAATTTGCTGCACCCAGATCAGCGTCCCATAGCTCTGCATTCTCTATAGGTTTCTCTGCCAGCCAATTGGCGATCGTAAAGTCTACATTTTCGGATAGCTGCGCTGCATCGAATTGTTCTGCGGATTCTAACTTGTGAATTTGCAGATTCAGGCTGTCTTTTTGAGCCTTAGACAAACGATTAGAAGGATGTAATCGCCGTAATAGCTCGATCGTGACAATTCCTGCTCCGACGCTCACCACGATCGCCCCGCCAATGTAGCGGATGGCGGCATCTCGATTTTCGCGCTCGAACACCCACGAAGGCTGTCCCAACAGACCCGGCGCTTGCAGCCAAACGGGTGTAGACTGGCTCGAAATAAATGGTAGAGTAAGCATGGAAAAAGTGCCGCTAGCGACTAAGACTGCGGGCAGCACAACATTTCTGATTCGGAATTGATTCATGTCTAACCGCTCCAAACTGCAAAAACAGGGATTTAACACCAGAGATCAAACAGGGGGCGAACAAAGAGCGGTAGGGCACACCTGGAAAATGAATTTTCTTTGAGAAGGGTATCGGAAGCGATCGAGGATATCTCTTGGAACAAGTTACGGTCAACGCCAAGTAGAATCCGGGCAAAGCAACTCGATCGATCGTAGAGATTAAATAATTTTCTTTAAGCTGTATCTAAAAGAACAGATTTGCGATCGCTCTAACTTTCAGCCTGCAAGACTTTGAATCCGCATGACTTTGAACCTGACCCATCGGTTAACGTCCGCTCACGTCCATGCTACTCCAGCGACCTTCAATCTCACCCTCCCGCTTACGGCAGAAGAACGGACTCGATCGCGCCATCACTTCCAAACTGAGGCAGGGCTGAGCATTTATTTACAGCTTCCCAGAGGAACGGTGCTGCATCAGGGTGACTTGCTAACCACTGAGGACGGCAAAACGATTGTGCAAGTCATCGCCAAGCCAGAGCCAGTCATGACCGCAACTGCCCACACGTCGCTTGATCTACTGCGGGCGACGTATCATTTGGGCAATCGGCATGTGCCGCTAGAAGTCGCGATCGATTATCTGCGGCTGTCACCGGATTCGGTGCTGAAAGCCATGCTGGAACAGTTGGGACTGCACGTCACAGAAGCAATATTACCGTTTCAACCCGAAATGGGTGCGTATGGTCATAGCCATGACGCTGGTGGTCATAGCCATGACGCTGGACATGGACGGGATAAAGTTCAAGAATCAATATGACAACCGATTTCCAGGCGCTCTTGCGATTGCTCCAACTGGTTAGCCCAGCCTTACCGGTCGGAGCCTATAGCTACTCCGAAGGGTTGGAAACATTGGTGCAAAGCGGAGCGATCGCCAACTGCGCCGCGCTAGAACACTGGCTGACTCAAGAATTACGGCAGGGCGCAATTCGATTAGAGACGGCAGTTGTGGCGCGGGTGTATACGGCAGCGATTCAACAAGACTTTTCGACGTTGACCTATTGGAATCAGTGGCTATCGGCATTCAGGGAAACCGAAGAGATGCGGCAACAAAGCTGGCAAATGGGGCGATCGCTGGTGCGGCTGCTGCAAGCGCTTCAGCCCGGTACGCAAACTTCAGTACAAACCCTGATTACAACTTGTGGTGAACCGTGCAACTTTGCAGTCGCCTTCGGCATTGCCGCCGCCGCTTGGCAGATCGATCGCGCTAGCGCCAACTTGGGCTACTTGCACAGTTGGACAGCGAATTTAGTGAATGCCAGTGTGCGTTTGATTCCGTTGGGACAAACGCAGGGACAACAACTATTACTGTCTCTGTATCCGCAGCTAGAACAAACGGCAATAGAAATATTGGAATTACCAGAGGAAGAGTTTGGATCTTGTAGCTGGGGATTGGCGATCGCCAGTATGACTCATGAAACGCTCTATAGCAGGCTATTTCGCAGCTAGTTCAATTCGCGATGCGATTACGCCAGTACGGGGCGAATTACATTGCGACCACTGCCGCGTGCTTCGAGGCGATCGAATACTGAATTGGCTGTTCTTCTGCCGCTGCCGCGTGCTTCGAGGCGATCGAGCTGCATTTCACAAACAGCAGTCCAAGCAAAAAAGGATGCAGAGATGAGCAGAATAGCGGTAGTGCAGGTCAAAGTTTCCATAGCTGTTAAAACTACTCTTGTAGAGAATTGGTTTGATTGCTAATTCGAGTAAAGTGCGAATACTCAACTGGGCAGAATATCGGTCACCCAGTTTGTCTGATGTCCCTTTGAAGCGCCCTGTTGGATAGGCGCAAACCCTGATTCTGCCGTTGCTGTAGCAGAGGGCTTTCTATCCACTTGAAAAACTGGACGCTGAGGGAGAGCCGTTTGTTTCCAGCGCGAAACCTGGATCAACGAGTGCTGTAGAATCAATTCGATCGCTGCAAATTGCCGCCACTGGAAAAATTAATCTGGAGAAACCTATGCAGACATTTCGAGTTGGGATCGCGGGTCCCGTTGGTTCTGGAAAAACAGCTTTGGTTGATGCGCTATGCAAAACGATGCGATCGCAGTTCAGCATCGCCGTGGTCACCAACGATATCTATACGCAAGAAGATGCTCAGTTTTTGGTACGCAGCCAAGCTTTGGAACGCGATCGGATCGTCGGCGTGGAGACAGGCGGCTGTCCCCATACGGCAATTCGCGAAGATGCCTCGATTAATCTGGTGGCGATCGAGCAGCT
>JBBSFA010000188.1:0-6321 GCA_038239185.1 Elainellales cyanobacterium
GTTAAAGGGACGACTCATACAGACCTCGACTGCCTGACTTCACTTCCCCTATTATATGTGTCTTCATATTAAATTGGTATTAACAATCAGAAAAGCGCTGAAACTATTGTGTCAACTGGATTATAGATAAAATCGCCAAAACCATTTTGTTGATTAGATCTCATAGCTTTTTAATTGGAATGGGCGATCGACGAAGAATTTCGGCGGACAAGGTGCTGATATGAGGAAGCAATTCCGTAATGCGTTGTATATCCCTTTAAAGGATTGGAGTGTAAAAGTAGTTCTCTATCTATACTTCACCTTTATCAATCAATTTCTTTTCTCGTCCGCAATGTACTTGTGGGCGGGTTTTTAATATAAGTCTGTACCTGCAAAAGCATCAAAGCTTTAAAGCAATTCCAACCATCTAAATATTGTGCATTGTCGCCAATCTTTTCGTCTTTTATAGTTATATGTAACGCAGATAAGTTGAAGCGCAGAAAACTTCTGAGCAATTCAAAAAACCTGCAATTAACCTAAACAGGAGAAATAAAAATGGATGCTGTAAACGAAATAAACTTGTCAGTTTTTGAATTTCAGAATGCCAATGAACTAAATTCCGAGGAGCTAGAAGCTATTGCTGGAGGAATTGACTGGGGACATATTGGTAGTCTTATCAACGAAGGCTACAGAGACTTTACACAGGGAGCACTGATGGGTTGAATGGAAGCTCATCACATGAGTCAAACAATAACTATGGCACTGGTTATGTAATTGGAAGTGCATGGCGAACGAAGTGGTAGTAGTGTTTCGTAAAGAATAGAGAACAACTTTTCGTTCAAGAGATATTGCCAAATAAGGCTCTCAGAAACAGATTTTTCCTTTATCTATTCTTTGCAAAAAGACACCACTAGCAAAATTTGAGAAGAATCTCGTCTCAGGTTCTTCTGGTGCCCCTTGTTATGTGGGAGTGCCATTATTGTTCACAGCAATATATCTACTCCCACGTTATCTTTGCAAAGATGGAAGAATCAAATCTTCCTACCTATAACATATGCGATCGCAACACAAACAACTTAATTTCAGAGAAGTTTGCGTCAAGCGATCGCATATCTGACCAATTCACTGTAGAGAACAAATAAGCTCCTCGAAAAAATAGCTGTTTTGTTTTTTTGCACTTGATGTTCAATTCATTTAATTTTGGAGAGATGTAATGCAAATTCAAAATCAAACACATCAGATTACTGAAGAAGAATTCTTGCTTCCCCTTTCCGAGGATGAGCTAGAGATCGTCAATGGAGGTGACTTAGGTGACTTATGGAATGCAATTCCATGGAAGGACGTTCACCGTGTAGTGGGAGAGTTGGTAGATAAGGCACCTCCAGGTCCAATAGCAACCCCTGCGAAGTTGTATAAGGCAAGTGCGCTTCACAACGAAGAGGGGCATTGGTGGTCGTTTTTGTAGGAACTTTCTACCAACGACATGTGCGATCGCAACGCAGACAACCTAATTTTCGAGGAGTTTACGTTATATGCGATCGCACATTTAACCAATTAACGGTAGAAGGAAAACAATCTGACTAAAAGGGTAGATGGTAGTCTGCTTTCTACACTCAATGTTGAACCCATTTAATTCTGGAGAAATATGATGATGACTCAAAATCAAATGCAACAATTTCCTGAATTCGAGGAACTGATTCCGCTTTCTTTGGATGAACAAGATACGATCGCGGGAGGGATTGTGCCGCTTCTCATTGTGGGGGCTTTCACTGTTGCGCGTTTTGCTCCGGCAGTGATTCGTGCTGCTCCAGCAGTTGTGGGTGGGATCAAAAAATATAGAGATAGCTCTGTTCATAACACTGAAGGAGAATGGTGGTCATTTCTGTAGAAAAGCGACCTGTTGCGATCGCAACGCAAACAACTTAATTTCAGAGGAGTTTGCATAAAGCGATCGCACATTCTATCAACCTACTGGAGAACTGCATAAAATAATTGATCCTGAGATAATAGGAGAATCATTTAGCTTGCTGCATCCCCGATGACTTCAACTCCCCTGATTCAACTCACCGATACGCTCAAGACTCTCTACATTAAGACTGCTCAAAAGCTCAAAGGGAGTGACCGACGACAATTTATGGCAGAGGTGGTGAAAGGATTAGGCATCGGTGGACAAACCTTGGCAGAACGAGAATTGGGATGGAATCGCCGGACGATTCGCAAAGGGATGCAGGAATTGAACAGTGGACAAGCGATTGAGGATGGGCGTAGACGCAGTGGACGTAAACCGATTGGAGCAAAACTTCCTGATTTGCTCGAAGACATGCGTACCATCGTAGACCCGCAGGCACAGACCGACCCCAGTTTCAAAAGTACCCGCTTATATACTCGTCTGAGTGCTGCCGAGGTTCGTCGTCAATTAATAGAGCAGAAGGGATATCAAGCAGAAGAATTGCCCAGTGCTGAAACAATCCGACGACATTTGAATGAAATGGGATACACCTTAAAACGAGTGGTCAAGGCAAAACCGCAAAAGCGCATCCCAGAAACCGATGCCATTTTTGAGCAGATCCATCAGGTGAATCAACAGGCAGATAACGACCCCGATACCTTACGCATCTCGATGGATGCCAAAGTTGCTGTTAACGTTGGGGAGTTTGACCAAAGGGGCAAAACTCGAACCCCCACCCTGGCATTCGACCATGATTTTAATGCCCTCAGTCTCACCCCCTATGGCATTTTTCTGCCCCAATTCAATCAACTGTATTGATTATTTGTCTGCTCTAAATTGACTGCCGATTGTATTGTGGACTTAATTGAACAGTGGTGGGAGCAAGTCAAAGACCGTTTTACTCACATTCATAAACTGGTCATTAATCAGGACAATGGTCCTGAAAACCATTCCCGTCGAACTCAGTTTATGCACCGAATTGTGGCGTTTGCCCACCAGTCTCATCTGAACATCCAGTTAGCTTACTATCCTCCTTACCACAGTAAGTACAACCCGGTAGAACGCACGTTTGGTTGGTTAGAGCAACATTGGAATGGCAGTTTACTCGATACCGTAGAGACGGTCTTGCACTTTGCCAAAACCCTAACTTTTAAAGGTAAACAACCTGTCGTTGCCTTGATTAAGACGGTATACGAAACGGGAGTGAAACTGACCCAACAAGCAATGGCTCAGTTGGAACAACAGATTAAACGACTGCCTAATCTATCAAAGTGGTTTGTGGAAATCACCGCTAAACCATCTTAACTATTGGATCATCTTTTTTATGGAGTTCTCTTAGAGAAAAAGCTTTACAAAAAGCCGCTTCCCCAGAGCAGCTAGATCAAGATATCCAGATTATTAAGTCCTTATAGCTGGCTGCCTTTAGCCGCGCTCGGTTCACTTGTGGCAGCAGGCTTAACCTGGAGCATTGTTGGACGCATCCCGATTACCGCAATCGGGCAGGGTGTATTGGTTTATCCCAGCACCGTGGTTGATTTCCAAGCCTCTAGCTCGGGGCAACTGCTAGAAACCAAAGTCAAAGCAGGTGATACCGTCAAAAAGGGCGATGTGCTTGCCACGATCGACCAGGCGGAACTGCAAAAGCAACTCCAGCAAGAGCGCAACAAGCTAGCAGATTTACAAGATCAAGATCAAGTCGCCAGTTCACTTCAAGGGCAGCGGAGCGTCATGGAGCGAGGAGCCTTAGAACAGCAGCGCCTTGGTCTTCAGCAACAGCTACAGGCTGCCACCTCACTGGTGCCAACGCTAAAGAGCAGGCTAGAACGGCGGAGTTGGCTCAAGGCAGAAGGAGCGGTGTCTGAAGATACGGTGCTAGAAGCCCAAAAAGCCTATCAGGAGAGTGCCACCCAAGTTCCAACCCTTACAGCCCAGTTGCAGCAAATTGATGTTCAGCTCAAAACTCAAATTGAGCAAAACTACACCGCTTCTGTGTCGCGGCAAAACCAAATCCAGAACTCAAAGCGGGCGATCGCTCAGCTAGAATTACAGCTTCAGAAGAATAGCCAGGTGATCAGTCAATACAGTGGAAAAGTGCTCGAAATTGCTGCTACACCTGGACAAGCTCTGAGTCCCGGCGTTCGGATTGGCACGATCGCCGCTCAAGATTCCACCAGTACTCTTGTGGGTATCAGCTTTTTTCCTGATAGCGAGGGCAAAAAATTACAGCCAGGGATGAAAGTAGAAATCACTCCCACAACCGTAAAGCGGGAACGATTTGGTAGAATTGTTGGAACCGTTGCAGATATTTCTGCGTTCCCGGTCACCAAAGAAGGCGTAAATCGTTTAGTGGGCAATCCAGAAGTGACCCAAGCGCTGATGGCAAAAGGTCCACAAATTCAAGTCTTTACCAATTTGCAGCCCGATCTCTCAACTTTTAGCCAGTTCAAATGGTCTTCTTCCCAAGGCCCACAGCTCAAAGTTTCTGCCGGAACCTCAACTACAGTGCGAGTTACCGTTGAAGAACGCGCTCCGATTACCTTTGTGTTACCGATTCTGAGGTCGTGGAGTGGCATTGATTAAGCAGATGCGGCTACTTGTTAAAGTTCTGAGCAGCAAGGTTTTGGGTAACCAAGGCGATCGCTGTCGTACTCCCACGCTGCTACAGATGGAAGCGGTCGAATGTGGAGCCGCCGCACTTGGCATCATCTTGGGGTATCACGGACGGATGGTGCCGCTGGCAGAACTGCGAGAAGCTTGTGGGGTTTCGCGCGATGGTAGCAAAGCCTCCCATCTGCTCAAAGCCGCTCAGAGCTATGGTTTAAAGGCTAGCGGTTTCAAGATTAAGGAATTGGCGGCTCTCCAGAAATTGGCATGTCCCTACATCGTGTTTTGGAACTTCAACCATTTTTTAGTGATAGAAGGATTCAGCCCCAAGCGCGTCTTCATCAATGATCCAGCCACGGGACCGCGATCGATCGCTTGGCAAGAGTTTGATCAAGCCTTTACGGGTGTGGTTCTGGGGTTTGAACCCAGCGCTGCTTTCCAAACAGGGAACAGTACGCCGAATCTTTGGCGATCGCTGTGGGAACGGTTGCGGCACTCGGTTGATGTGCTGTTCTACTGTGTTCTGGCTGGGTTTTTGTTGGTGATTCCCGGTCTGGTGATTCCCGCCTTCTCGCAGGTGTTTGTCGATCAGGTGTTGATCGAGAATCGCTCTGATTGGCTGCGCCCTTTGATCTTAGGCATCGTATTGACCTCCGTCCTAACGGGGTTGTTGACCTTGCTGCAACTGCGGTTTCTGCGCCGTATGAAGATCAAGCTTTCGATCAGTATGTCCAGTCAATTTCTCTGGCACATTTTGCGCTTGCCCGTTAGTTTTTATGATCAACGCTTTGCTGGTGAAATCAGCAGCCGAGTTCAGCTCAACGATCACCTGGCAAATGTGCTTTCTGGCAAGCTAGCCACTACCGTAATTGCAGCGGTGATGGTGATTTTCTATGGATTGGTGATGCTGCAATATGACCTGATCTTGACGATCGTGGGTCTGTTGTTTGTGGCAGTCAATCTGGTGACGCTGCGGCTGGTTTCTCGCTGGCGCGTGGATGCCAACTTGCGCTTGATGCAGGAGCACGGCAAAGTCAGTGGTGTGGCGATTTCCGGGCTGCAAAGTATGGAAACGCTGAAAGCCTCTGGCTTGGAGTCTGATTTCTTTTCCCGCTGGGCTGGCTCCTATGCCAAAGCCACCAACGCCCAGCAATCGATGGCAGTGACTAACCAAACGCTGGGAATTGTGCCTTCGTTTTTGAGCGGCATTACCACGATGCTCGTTTTGGTGATTGGCGGACTGCGGGTGATGGATGGCGCGATGAGCATTGGCATGTTGATTGCCTTTCAGAGCCTGATGCAGAGCTTCATGGAACCCGTCAACAGTCTGCTGAATCTGGGCACGGAGCTACAAGAGCTAGAGGGGAATCTGACTCGCCTCGATGATGTTTTACAAAACCCGATCGATCCGCAGCTAGACCCTGAAAAAGCGACTCCTGCTGATCCTAGCGATCGCGGTTTACAAGGCTATCTTGAACTGCGACACATCATCTTTGGCTACAGCCGGGTGGCTCCGCCTTTGATTGAGGATTTCAATCTTGCCCTTCGTCCGGGTCAGCGAGTGGCTTTGGTGGGGGGGAGCGGCTCCGGAAAATCTACTCTTGCCAAGCTGGTCTGTGGACTTTATCAGCCGTGGCAGGGTGAGATTTGCTTTGACGGTCAACCCAGAACCCAGATGCCTCGATCGCTGCTCACCAGTGCGATCGCCTTTGTCGGTCAGGATATCGTCATGTTTGCAGGCAGTGTCAGAGACAACTTAACGCTCTGGGATACAACGGTGCCGACAGAAA
>JBBSFA010000189.1:0-6294 GCA_038239185.1 Elainellales cyanobacterium
GGGATGGTTGAGCGATCGCTCAGGGACGATTGCGACCCTCAGAGTCGGGCGGCGGCAGAGAATCATCAAGCAGAGCGGTCACTTAGGGAAGGAGAGGGAAAAGAGTTTGCTTTTGCCTTGCGTTTCTGGAACTAGCCGTGGGAAACGCGATTGCGGTAACGCTGAAGTTCAGCTCTCAAATGAGCGATTTCAGCTCTGAGGTCATCGACCATCGCCTGTAGGTCTTCTGACTTGCCGCCAACTGGCACGATCGCAGTCGATCGACCCTGCATTGCCATTTCTTCAGCCTGATTGGCGCGCTCTAGCACCTCGTCTGTAAACTGCCGCAGCCGCTCTCGCTGCTCCGCATCAAACTTGCCCAGCTCACTCAGCGCGTTGGTTACAGAATTCTCAACCTGTTCGCCAACGGCTTCTGCGATCGCTCTGCCCACGAAAAACGCATGAACTAAAGAGTTGCTCATAAAGAAAATTTGAATAGACCTGCGAAAAATTATAACGTGCCGATCGGCGGGATGGGAGTGTTCACAGGGTTCGGATTGCCAACCCTCTGGCGCTTTAAACCTCTAGTGATAGGGTAATGGAACGACCGGGAATGTTAAGCGCATTCCTGCCTATCCCCGTGATTTCCCCTAAATTGCCATGATCCGCCGATGCTTACGCTGGCTTGAAACACATTGGGTTCTGCCTGCCTACAGCGGTTGGCTGATCGCGGGACTGGCGATTTTTTTCTTTGGTGCGGCAACTAATACGATGGCGGGATGGCTTTATGTGATCAGCGGGGTCATGCTGGCTTTGCTGGTGATTGGGGCACTGCTGCCTGTGCGATCGCTGCAAAACCTGCAAGTTACTCGCCGCGAAATTGCGCCCGTTAGGGTGGGGGAAGCGTTGGC
Organism: Elainellales cyanobacterium; assembly: GCA_038239185.1. Lineage (GTDB taxonomy): Bacteria > Cyanobacteriota > Cyanobacteriia > Elainellales > Elainellaceae > FACHB-886. Next base: position 891 of record JBBSFA010000189.1, read on the forward strand.
GATCGAGATTTGCCTGACGAATCAGAGTCATCAAACCCAAGCCTTGCTTCAGATTCGAGATGAGCTACCCAAGGAGTTGGGAAAGCCTGTGACCCAAGCGATCGATCGAGTTGCTGCCCAAAGTGACTACATTTGGGTCTATCAGCAGCCAACGCAGCGACGGGGCATTTATCGCTGGCAGACGGTTGGGCTAAGGACGGCGGCTCCGCTGGGATTGGTTTGGTGTCAGCGATTGCGGGTGGCAAAGGCGATCGCGATTGTGTATCCGATCGTGCTGCCGCTGAGCCAATGTCCCTTAATCGATCAAATGGGGCTAGATCTGAGCCTGCAACTGCTGAGCGCAACCCTATCGCAAGCTGCATCAGAAGGGTTGACCCGCACTCTGCGCCCCTATCGCTGGGGTGATCCAACTCGGCTGATTCACTGGAAAACCAGCGCTCGCTATGGCGAATTGCGCGTCCGGGAACTGGAGACTTACACAGGTGGGCAAGCGTTGGTGATTGGTCTGGATAACGGTAGCCAATGGAATCCCGAAGACTTTGAGCAAGCCGTTAGCGCTGCTGCGTCGCTCTATTTCTATGCCCAGCGTTGTCATCTGCGCGTGAGTTTGTGGACAGCCGATCGCGCTCAGATTCAGGGCGATCGAGCCGTGCTGGAAGCGCTGGCGGCAACAAATCCGGTAGAGTTGCAGCGGCTACCCAATTCGCCAGTGCTTTGGCTCACCCAAAATCCTGATAGCCTTTCGGGATTGCCCACTGGCAGTCGCTGGCTACTCTGGTCAGCCGCAGAATCCTCTATGCCAGTATTCTCAAACCATTCCGGTCGCGTGATTCAGCCCGATCGATCGCTGCAACAGCAGTTGCAATCCCCTTTGGAGGCTGCCTCATGAGTCAAAGCTCCGATAGCCAGACTGCTGAAACTCAATTTTGGCAGGGCGTTGAGCAATTCAACAGTGGCGAATTTTATGCCTGCCACGATACCCTGGAAGCCTTGTGGATGGAGGCGATCGAACCCGATCGAACTTTTTATCAAGGCATTTTGCAGGTGGCGGTGGCGCTGTATCATCTCGGCAACCGCAATCTGCGCGGCGCACTGATTTTGTTAGGGGAAGGCAGTAATCGGCTGCGGCGCTATCAGCCGGACTATTGGGAGGTTGATGTGGATTCGCTGGTTGGGCAAAGTTTGGCGCTGCTGGATTGGCTTCAGCAGGCAGAACCAGAGCAGATCGAGGCGATCGCTCAGCAGGTTATTTCGCTTCAGGAGGGGGGATCTGCCTCTCAACCCGTGGCTTTGCCTCAGATCATAAAAATCCTGTCCTAGATAGAGTCGATCGGCAAGATTTTGATCCATAATATTTGAGATAAATCTGTATCAGAGGATACTAAAAGATGGGGAAATTAAGAGCATTAATCTACTTAGAGCGATCGGATCAGGTTGAAACGCTGACCGTTGAATTTAAGTGCTGGGCACACCTCTACGAATCGATTCAAGCGGTTCAGATTGCTCACCCGACTGGGAAAGCGGGACTGGAACGGCTGATTGATGTGGTTCCTCAAGATTTCCCCGTGTTTGAATGGCAAATGCGCTGGGGCAGGTGTTCCAACGTGTCGCTGAAACCAGCCCCAGTGGGCGTTTGATCAGCTTATTTAAAACCCAGTCAGCACCCCATAGATTCCCCAAATCGCCATCGCTCGTAAGTAGTGGCTGGCGCGGAAAGTTTGGGCGGCAGTGATTGCCTCTGGAGTGCGGAACTGTAGTCCGTGCTCGTAGATCTGCTGTACGACAGCTTCCGTGAGGCGAAACGCTTCTTCAGGCATTTCCATCTGCACCAGAAAAGCTGCCAGCCCAAAGTTAATCCCCGTCCAGACTTCTAGCGGATGCGTGTCTTTGGGATTTGAGGGCGATCCATCGGGCAACACGCCATTGGCTGCCCCTAGCTTGCCATCCTGAAACTTGAGGAAGCAAGACTCATAGACGGTTTGCAGCGCCAGCCGCGCACAGTCGATCGGCACGACATCCGGCAAACCCAGCAGCCGCGCATAAAACTGACCGCAGAGCTGATCTGCCATCACCACCTCTGAGCCGCTGCCGCTGTCCAGCCGATAATATTGCCCATTCCAAAGGGTAATGTGATAGACCGATCGCGCCTGTGTCAGCCACGATCGATACTGAGCTACAAATGGCAAATAGGCAGCAGCGTTTTCTGGATGGGCTGGCTCTAAGATTTCTCCGATCGCGATCGCTGCCTCCAGTGCCGCAATCCACAATCCGCCGCAGTAAGCGCTGATGCCCTGCAAGCGCCAGTCGTCAAACGTTTGGTCGGGTGCGCCGGAGTTTTCGGGGATGCCGTCGTGGTCGAAGTCAAAGGCTTTGAGATAAGCAAGCGCTGCCGTCACGGCTGTCCAACATTCTGCCAGAAAAGCAATATCTGTGCCGCCAGTGAGCAGAAAATCGCGGTAGACCTGAAGCACGAAATCGCTGCCCAAGTCTTTCCAAAGGTTGCAATCCTGATAGCTGGTGTAGTTGGTTTGCTCCCAGACGTGCTCGTTGGGTGCGCCGAGGTCGTGCGGCGTGGCATCTTTGGCTTTGCGGAGGGCTTCGGGACTGTCGCTGCCGATGACAAAGTAATAGCCGATCGTGCGAGTGCGGCTGTCTTCTGTGGGAATGGCGCGGGCAAAGGCGCGCAGAATTGCCTTATCCAGATCGGGGAACAGCATCATCAGCGCAAAAGAGCCATAGAGCCGCACATCTAGGCTTTCGTACCAGCGATAGTCGAGGCATTCCAGCACGGCGAACTGTCCGATCGGGTCGCGATCGCTAGCTGCGCTCCAAAGCGTGCCGCCGCTGGTCAGGTCGTATAGCTCATTGAACAAAGCCATTTTGAACCAGTCGGGTAGATCGGGGCGATCGAGGATGGGCTGCTGCCACTGCTGGATCTGCTGCTGCCAGCTTGAATAGTGCTGGAGCGCGACTTGCCCGATCGCCCAGGCATTTTGACCCGATCGCCCAAAAAAGTCGGTATAGCGGCGATAGGAAATCACCCCTTCGGCAAACTCGGTGACTGGAAAATCCCACGCCAGCACGAATGGAATCTGTCGCGTTTCGCCAGGAGCCAGTGTGATCCGCACGGCGATCGCGGCTCCAATCTGTTCGCCTTTTGCCGCAGGCGTTTTGTCAGCAATGTTGGGCAATGAGCCGTCGGTAGAAAACGATCGCCACAGATCTGCGCCGTCGCCTGCTGGATTCCAGCGCGAATGATGGAATACTTCGACACCCGATCGATCGGTCAGGATTGCCCATTGCCCATCGCCTTCGGCAGGTATTGCTTTTGCGGCTCCGTTCATGATGCAACCCGCAAACAGCTTTTCGGATTGCCATTGATTCCAGTTGCCCTGGCTTTCGCCAATGCGGGGTTGATATTCATAGACCGGGCTGCCATCATCGCGGACTTTGACTTCTGGCGATTTTTGCGTGTTGGTAAACCAGCCCACCATATTTTGCCAGGACAATAGAATGCTGAGCGTGATTGGGCGATCGCTGGGATTGTGTGCCGTCCAGTTGAAAATGGCGATCGGGTAGCTGGTTTCCTGATAGTTATGCGGCAAGATGGGCGAAAACTGCTCACAGGTCAGCGCCGTCTGAAATACGTTGTGGTAGACAAACCAACTGCGCGGATACAGTGCGTGATAGTCGCCGCCCTGTTCGGGATACCAACTCCAAGCCCCTAAAGTGCCATCTGCTGGCGCTTCGGTACAGAGCGCGTAGCTTTGTGGTGAATCTTCTGCCACTTGCTCAAAGATGCTGAACTGACAGGCAGGCATGGTGCGAAACACATGCTCGCCGCCGTCGATGTGCCAGAGGTTGAAGTCGCCTCGGTGCGATCGCCCTAAGCAGCCTGCGCCAAATCCACCTAAAGGCATCCCGTGCCAAGCGCCGTCGTCAATGTTGCTGGGATAGCGAACGGTGTAGGGATTCTCCCAGCCTAATCCGATCGATCGGCTCCAAGCGCAAGCGGGAATTTGAGGCGGTTGAATTGGGGATGGGTTGAGCTTAGAGGCGAAATCCGTCATAGGGTTGAATGTTTATTATCGCTTTATCAAATTAGCCTGAAAATCAACGGCATCCTCACGGGAATACGTGACTTTACGGAATCGTTCTTGTTAGAATCCCTGTTAAATCAGCAAAAATACTTGCTGCCCCAGGTATTCTATCCGAATAGAACCATGAAGCCGAACTTCCCCCACCCTGTTGCGCCTCAGCCCGTTCAGCCCGTAGAGCAGATTTCGATCGAGCCGATGTTTTATTACTTCGCCTACGGTTCCTGCATGTGCCCGGTTGATCTGAAGCGATCGCTAGGCGAAAACACGCATGATTATGTGCTGGGACATGCGACTTTGCAAAACTATCGGCTGGGGTTCTTTCAGCGATCGCAGAAGCGTAACTGTGGCGTGTTGGATATCGTGCGCGATCGAGCTTCAATGGTAGAGGGCGTGCTGTATCAACTGCCTAGCCGCCTCAGCGATCGGCTGGATGAGCGGGAAAAAGGCTACCGTCATGAGGCGATCGAGGTGGTTTGCAACGGCAAACGCTACAGCAATGTGCGGACTTACACCGTGATCGAAAAGCTGTCTGAAGAACATGCTCCGAACGACTGGTATTTGAACGTGGTGCTGCGCGGCGCAGTCACTTGCGGCTTACCGGAGCAGTACTGCTGGAGCTTGTTCAACCACATGCACGGGTTGCAGCAGAATGAGTTTCAAGTGTTGAGGGCGGCGTAGCTAATTTAAGGTCGTTGACACCGAGTTGCCAGGATATGAGATTCTGGAGACAGACAACAGGGGTCAATGGAGTTTGATCAACATGACACAGAATCGGCAGTCAACGGTCGTCATCACAGGCGCGTCTTCGGGCGTGGGGTTGCAGGGTGCAAGAGCGCTTGCCCAAACGGGAGAGTGGCATGTGGTAATGGCATGTCGCGATATTCCGAAGACGGAAAAAGCGGCTCAAGCTCTGGGAATGTCGCCCGATCGCTACACCATTTTGCCGCTCGACCTCGCCAACTTAGCCAGCGTCCGAGAGTTTGTGACTCGCTTTCGGTCGCTTGGCAGATCGCTGGATGCTTTGGTCTGCAACGCTGCGGTCTATTTGCCGCTGCTCAAAGAACCGCTGTACAGTCCAGACGGCTATGAGTTGAGCGTTGCCACGAATCACCTCGGTCATTTTCTGCTCTGCAACTTGATGCTGGAGGATCTGAAGCAGTCCACCGCCCCAGAGCCAAGGCTGGTAATTTTGGGAACCGTGACCGCCAACCCGAAAGAGCTAGGCGGCAAAATCCCCATTCCTGCGCCGCCTGACTTGGGCAACCTCAAAGGCTTCGAGGACGGCTTCAAAAAGCCGATCGCCA
>JBBSFA010000190.1:0-6262 GCA_038239185.1 Elainellales cyanobacterium
AATCCCCGTTAACCTGTAGTTGCCTTCAATGTTCTGGCGATGTCCCGTACTTTTGAGCCAGCCAGTTACCGCTTGGCGATCGGGGTTGGCATAGCCCATGTTGTAGGCGACGTTTTCGGCGGCAGCTCGGTAGGCGATCGACTTGCCGATCGTTTGGATACGCGTATCAAAACCATCGTGGCTTAAGACGTGGCTATTCGCCATATCCTGGCTGTGTATCCGGGCTTGCCGACTGATGGTCGCGTTTAAAGTCAGCGCCGAAAGTCCCTTTTGCCGCCGATACTCGTTGATTTGCTGCAAGACTGCTTGTTCCATTGCCGAAATCGATGCCGCCGCGCGCGTCTGCTGGCTGTTCGTTTGCGGACTGTCAGATTGCGGACTGACAGATTGCTGGCTCACGACGATCGCGCCCTGAGCAAACCCTTCTGAGGCAAGCGCGGGCTGGACTGGCGTAGGCAAGACAGATAGCAACGATAGAGCAACCGGAGCAGCCAACCAATAAGCCATCACCATAATCAGGAACTCCTTTCAGGTTAGTGAGTTAGGGCTACGGGGCTTAGATTAAGGCAAATGACCCGGTCTTGGGTGTGATAGCGATCGTTGACTGATCGTCACTGATCAGCACACTCAGAGGCTAAGCGGGATCATCTAGCGCTTTAATCACCGTCTGGACATCTTTGTCGCCCCGCCCCGAACAGTTGATTACAATCCGAGGATTCCCAGAAAGCTGAGGGCACAGAACCTCTAGATAGGCGATCGCATGAGCCGTTTCTAGGGCTGGAATAATTCCCTCCAGACGAGACAACCGCTGAAGCCCTTCTAGAGCCTCTTTGTCTGTAATGCTGTAGTACTCTGCCCGACCCAAATCTTTCAGATAGCTGTGTTCAGGGCCAACGCCGGGATAATCTAGCCCCGCGCTAATCGAATAAGGCTCAATCACCTGCCCGTCTGCATCTTGCAGCAGATAGCTCATCGCACCATGCAACACGCCAACTCGACCGCGCGTCAACGTTGCCGCATGTTTGTCTGAGTTGACTCCTTCGCCGCCTGCCTCAATGCCGATCATCCGAATGGAATCTTCCTCGACAAACTCGTGGAACAGACCCATCGCGTTAGAGCCGCCGCCGACACAAGCCAGCAGAATATCTGGCAACCCGTTCCACTTCTCCTGACACTGTTGCCGCGTTTCCTTCCCGATCATTGCCTGGAAGTCGCGCACAATCATGGGGTAAGGGTGTGGCCCTGCCACAGATCCCAAAATGTAGTGGGTCGTTTCCACGTTTGTCACCCAATCCCGAATCGCTTCAGAGGTGGCATCCTTCAAGGTGCCCGTGCCTGCCGAAACCGGACGCACTTCTGCCCCCATCAGCCGCATCCGAAACACATTGAGCGACTGCCGCTCCATATCGTGAACGCCCATGTAAATAATGCAGTCCAGCCCAAACCGCGCGCAAACAGTGGCAGTGGCGACCCCATGCTGTCCGGCTCCCGTCTCGGCAATGATCCGCTGCTTGCCCATCCGCTTCGCGAGCAGCACTTGACCCAGCGCATTGTTGATTTTGTGCGCTCCCGTATGGTTCAGGTCTTCTCGTTTCAGATAAATCTGGACACCTGTGCCATCAGGACGAGCATAGTGTTGGGTCAGTCGCTCTGCAAAGTAAAGGGGGCTAGGTCTGCCGACGTAATCCCGCAATAATCCCTGGAATTCCTGCTGAAACCCAGGTTCATCCCGATATTGGTAAAACGCCGCTTCTAGTTCGCTCAAGGCAGGCATTAAGGTTTCAGGCACGTATTTGCCGCCAAATTTGCCAAAGCGACCCAGAGCATCAGGGCGCGCGGATTGTCCTGCCTGAACAGGGTTAGAGGCAGACTGACCGGAGGAAAGGGGAGTACGGGTCACAGCAAGCCAGATTAGGATAGAGGAACGCCTTTTATTATAGATGGAACGACAAGCGCTAAACGCCATGCCCAATCCCAAAAACCCAATGGCTCGCCCCGGCGATCGTCTGGTTTATTCTGAATTTGGCAATCACGCCAACGCCGATGCCACCAGTCGCCCCAGTCAGGAATTGCCTCCGAATCAGCAGAATGTGCGAGTCCAAGCTTCGCGCAAAGGTCGCAAAGGCAAAACGGTGACGGTGATTACGGGCTTCCAGACCAGCGCAGAGACGCTGACAGCGCTCCTGAAGCAGCTCAAGGCACAGTGCGGAGCAGGCGGCACACTGAAGGACAACGAAATCGAGATTCAGGGCGACCATGCCCAGAAGCTGGTACAAATTTTGATCCAGATGGGCTATAAGGCAAAGGTCAGCGGCGGATAGTGGCTCGATTTCTGCAATTTTTAGCTAAAAAACCGGAATCTACCCTCATATCGGCTCAATTTAGTTCTTAAGATGGAAGCTAAGCGATCGAAAGCCCCGTTAACTTCTTAGTTATTAGATTGAGAGCTATCTACAGAAGTGAGGGAACGCATGAATCACAGAAGTTTTCGGCATATTTTGTTTGGGCTAAGCCTTGTTGCAGTTGCGATCGGGGCTAGCGAATTGCCTGCCAGAGCAGGGGCAGAAAGCATGGCGATCGCCAATCCAACGGCAAAAAGCTCCAGTGCATTAGGCTCTGAGCCGATCGAAGTCTCTGCTTCTTCATCGGCTTCTGCCGCAGGCGATCGGGTAGCAGCCAGTACAGCCTTGCCGGAGCTAGCCCAGCCCAGCGCACCAGAGAGATCAGAGTCTACTTTCCTAACTCAGCGGATGCTGTTGGCTCAGACTACGACTTCGCCCAGCCCACAGCCGCCTCGCCAAGCCACTCCCTACGAGACAAATCCAGACACCAATCCAAACGCGGCCCCGTCTCGCCCAACTGCCCCCGATACCACTGCACCGGGTGCGGTTCCGCCGGGCGCTACCTCTCCAGAACTCTCCCCGACCCAAACGCTGCCGGAGCAAACTCCGCCCAGTCCAATTCCCCCTACCTCAACTGATTCCAACCCCTCGGCTCCCCCACCCATTGCGCCAGGCGATCCATCCTCTGGCTCACCTCAGCCCGGAGTTGAAATAACCCCTTCGGGTGGTTCTACGCCATCGCCCACCTCACCTCAAACACCGGGAACCGATCGCACCCCACCCGGAACTTTTAACCCTGATACAAACAATGTTTCCCCTGGTAGAGCCACCCGTTCCGGCTCCAGCTACATCGGCGTTGGTGGCAACATTGGCTTAGGCAGCGGCAACACTGCTCTGGGCGAGGGCAGCTTTAGTGTCTTCAGTAAAGTGGGTCTGACCAGCAATGTGTCTGTTAGACCGGGTGTATTAGTGAACGATAATCCGACGATCTTGCTGCCAATCACCCTTGACTTTACGCCTCGGATCACTGGTGCAACTGAAGGTCTATCTTCTGAGATTGGGCGCAGAGTTTCACCGTTCATTGGGGCAGGTATCGCCATTTCTACTGCCAACGATGCCTCCGTCGATTTTCTAGCAACGGCGGGTGTGGATGTGACAATCAGCCGTCGGTTTACTGGCATAGCGGCGGTGAACGCTACGCTGTTCGATAATCCTGCGGTGGGGCTACAGCTCGGCATCGGCTATAACTTCTAGCCTCTAGGTTTAAGGGCGCGGCACTCGGGCGATCGGTTGTCGGTGAGTCGATCGCTTAACTGCCGAATGCTGCGTTCCTACAGGATCTTGGTTGTATTGACTCGATCTTCTTTTATAGGTTTCTGGCGACGATGCTGGAACTGCCGATCGATTTGGCAAATTCTCGACCGTCTTGTTCCAGAATGACGACAGGTTCTGATCCCATTTCAACCCGTTTGATTAAGACTCTGCCGTTGGCTAATCGTTCGCCAACGCCCGCATATCGGCTGGTTTGCTCGTCAGGCACTTTGAGAATGATGCTGGTTTTGCCGCCTGCTTGCACCACGCCGCTAACCTCGATCGCCTCTGCCACGCTCAGCGGAGGGGCTGGAGCGGGCATCGAGTTAATTCCGCCAGGTTGGAAGGTGGGCAAAGTGCCTGCCGCAGGCGGAGCCATGCTGATCGGCGCGGCGGGAACGGGCACAGTCGCGATCGGGGAAGTGACGGGCGCGATCGGCTGCGTTGAGACGATCGTGGGAGTCATCAGCAGCGTGGCAAACGGATCGGGTCGCCCTGTGGCAACTTCTGGCTCTCGTTCTGCGGCATTCGTCGGCGGAATCAGATTGGGTACAGGTGGCACGGGCACAGAAGCCAGTGCTGGCTGAAACGGCTGCTGAAGCGTTGTAGGCGACTGAAGCGTTGTAGAAACTGGGCTGTTGCTCCAATCAGCCGCAGTCGGCACGGGTTTGGAAGCAGTTTGGCTCGCGCAACCTGCACTGATCAGAATCAGGCTGAAGCTGGCGATCGTCCAATACGTTCTCATTCGTTGTTCTCCTCTCCACTTAATTCTCAGGACAATCAAAGTTCTTAGGACAATCAAACCGTCAGCCTGAAACCTAATTCCAAATGATAGCGAGCTTGGCGAGAGGAGGAACTTTATTTAAAGAATTAAATCCGCGAAGTTGCCGAAAAAGCGCGATCGCTGTACTTAAAACTCACTTATAGCTCCAGGCTGCGATCGCCAAACAGCCCCAGCCTATGAGAAACGCTGCGCCTCCCAATGGCGTGATTGCACCGAGCCATTTGATCCCCGAAAAGCTGAGCGCATAGAGGCTACCGGAGAAAATCAGCACGCCTGCAATGAAGGTAAACCCCGCGATCGTTAGCGGCAATTGCCCTGCTTCAGCCCGACTCAGCAGCAAGGCGACTAGCAGCAAAGCCAAAGCGTGGTACATCTGATAGCGAATGCCAACCTCGAAGATTTCTAGGGCGCGATCGCTCAGTTTGTCTCGCAGGGCATGGGAGCCAAATGCACCGCCTGCGACTGAGAGTCCGCCGAAGAGGGCGGCGATCGTTAAAAAAAGTTGAGTTGGCATAGGGGAGGCATCAGGTCATGATGGTAAAAGCAATCAGGAGGGGAGCCTGCCAGGGTTCGAGCCGCCTAGCTCAAATGAGTAGATCAGGTTGCCGTCTTCGGTGACTCTGAAGGAGGCGTTGAATTCTTTGGCGCGATCGTCTAAATAGGCTCTGGCGGTGGCTCCGTCTAATTTCGTTTCCATTGCCAAGCGCAGCGGCGTGATCTGTCCGTTGTGGGTTTCCAGCAGGTTGAAGAAAGCCTCGCGGATGCGATCGCGCTGCATTTGTTGGTAGCGCTGATGGTTGTGCCAGAACATGCCGCCGCCAACCACCGTCAGCGGCAGGCTAAAGAGCAGCATTGCGCCGATCGCCCCGTCGCGTTCGCCTGGGGTGGAGTTGCCGTTGAATAGCACTAAGAGCAGACTTAGCGTGATCAATCCGCCAAAGCCCACCAAAGCTCCTGCTGTCAGTTTAGAGAATGTCCTCATCGTCTTTGCCTACGGCTGCTACGGCTATCCTAGCTCGAAAGACTTAGGATTTTGGGGGGATTTTAGGGCAGGATTTCGGCTTTACCGCGTCACTTCCAGCATCCGCGAGAAATAGAAGCTGGTTTTGGTCATGGCGGCGCGATCGACTTTCCAGCCGTTGCTTTTGAGGATTTTGACGACATCGGCTTCGCGGTGCAGATAGGCTCTGGTGGCTTTGCTGGGACCTGGGAAGAAGTCACCGATTTTTTTGAGCAGGGTGTAGGCGATCGTTTTGGGGGCAAAGCTGAGGATCAATCGTGATTCTGCCAGCGAGGAGAGGTGGGCGATCATGTCAGATGCTTTGTCTTGCGGATAGTTGATCAGCACATCCAGGCAAACGACCGTGTGGTATTTGCCGTCCAGCGTTTCCAAATCCTGTACGGCAAAGACGGGATTGCCTGTGCTGCCCAACTCGGCTTCGGCGCGTTCTTTGGCTTCACCGACCATCTTTTCTGAGATGTCGCTGGCAAACACCTGTGCGCCCATCTGCGCCAGCGGAATGCTGAGACTGCCCACGCCGCAACCTGCATCGCAGACTTTTAGACCTGCCAAGTTGCCGTCGGCTCTGAACCAATCCAGCAGCGTATCGACGGTTTTTTGATGCCCGGTGCGGATATCGAGCTGCACCTTGTTGACTTCGCCGTCGCCATAGATCCGCCGCCAGCGATCGAACCCAGTCGCATTGAAGTATTCTCGAACGATCGTCTTATCGTCTGTCTTGTCGTTTGTTGCAGTCATGAAACGCCTGATTTTTCGCCCAACGGATTGATCCTACTACGTTGTGGAGCGGGGGCGGGGAAGGAA
>JBBSFA010000191.1:0-6255 GCA_038239185.1 Elainellales cyanobacterium
ACCAAACTTAACGAAGCCTCATCAAGGATTCATTGGCATTATCCCTAGCAATCTTGCCCTAGCCTGCACCCTCGATTTGGCTTCAAAGGTGCTCCGACATTTAACCTCGTCTGCTGATACTGCCCTCCCATTACTGGTTGAACATTCCGAGGCGGACATCTGCCTGAACACTGGTAGGGAAAGACTTTCAGGAGCCTTTCCAACTCCCCCGAACGACTTCGAGTCGCGCGCATAACGGCTTAGCTCACCCGCCGCAGATATCTTTGCCTCCTACAGACAACCTCTCGGCGGTCGGGTGCAGCGCGTTGTTGTGCCGCGATCGCCTACCCAATGTAAGACTTAATAAACACTATCTCTCATTATCAATGCTTGAAGCTTTCTTGAGTTGTGATATTTGAGCATCTAAGCAGCGTCGCACAATCGCATCCATGCCCAAACCAGCAATGCCTTTCTCTTGTAACAATGGATTGATAAAGCTATCAAAGGTAACCACAGATTTTCCTGCTGCGATGAGGCGTTGGGCAAAGGCTAAGGTTTTGCTTTTGGGGGATGCGTAGGCAATAAAGATGGTGTGAGCGATCGCCCCAATCATTTCATTCCGTTTTTCAGCAAGTTCAGTCGTAGCGCGGGAATAGCTGGCACTAAAGGGCGAGATGAAGAGCAAGCGATTTTCGCCAAGTGCCTGTTTTTGCTCGGAGGAGAAGCGAATGCTGTGAATACTGCGAGCAGGGCAGTAGATGATAGGTTGGTTACCACGCAGCAGAATTTTGAGACAGTCTTGTTCGATCGGGGTGTGGGAACCGCTGATGACGGGAATTTCTGCATCTCGCAGGGCTTGAGCGAGGTCGTAGGTTTTGAGGATGAGGTCGCCAGGGCATTTGATAGAACAGAAGAGGGCAATCGCAGGTTTTTGAATCAGGCTGAGATTGCCGAACACGCTCAATGTGGGGGGGCTTTTGAAGGCAATGCAGTTTGTGAGTGCTACAGGATAAGCAGAATCGTTAGGTGTAATGGTTTGCAACTCTGGAGTAGTGACAGATATATTCATTATCGCGCCTCCTGCAATATTTAATGTCGTAGTTGATGAGGTCGTCGAGTTCTTCGGCGGTGAAGCCGTAGTGTGGGGCTAAGACGCGATCGATTTCGTCAATGATGGGCTTAAACTGCTGCATAGCCTGAGTATTGGCGCAAATAAGGCGGTTGAAACCCAATGACAATATCTTCTTTGGGGATACCTCTCTCAACCAGGTCTTGACCAATATCTAATTCAGTGTTGTTAATCTGAATCCAAATTTTCTCGTTTTTAATGTCTAGATGAATTGAACAGCCGTAGATTCTCTCTTTTTTGTCCCAGCCGATCGCAACTACCTGATAATGATCGTGTTCAGTGTCAAACACCGTTTGAATCTCAACATCACCATAAGATGGTTTATAGGCAGCATATTGCTCAAGCAGTTGCTTAATTGTGGTTCGATAAGTTTGGAGTTTTTCTAGACTTGCCATAAGACGATCACCTCATTTTCAATGTCATAAACGAAGAGTTCAAGTTCATACTGTTGAATAACCATGCGCGGAAATTCTTTTTGAAAGAATGTTTTGTAGGCGATATCTGGAACAGCAAGAAATAGTTTTCGTTCTGGATCTGCTACTTTTAATGCCACACGGTAGTTAATGAATTGCCCGATCGCGAGATGGAAATCAGCAACGCTGGAGGTGTTGATAAAGCTTTTAATTTCGACAGCAATTTTGTTGCCATCGCGTTCGGCAGCGAGTAGTTTTTCTGCGCCGAGGTCAATGAAGAAGTCTACGCCACCCACTTTCAGAAAAAGAGGATCATCGGTGATTTGCCAGCCGTCTTTGACGAGGGCAGTTTTGACAACATCATGGAACAGATCTTTTGCCATTACTCATCACCTCCATTGTCTCTGCCCATGCGGTATTTGATGTCGTAGTTGATGATGAAGTCGAGTTCTTCGGCGGTGAAGCCGTAGTGTTGGGCAAGAACGCGATCGATTTCGTCAATAATGGGTTTTGATTGACTTGGGTAAAACTCATCATATTCAACTTTTCCTGAATGTTGATAGTTGTAGATTCGTCGCTTTGAATGCTTCTGCAAGTCCTCCATCAAACTAGAAAAAGTCTGCTTTAGAGATTCCTGGATACTTGGATTAATTGTTCCAATAGGAAATGACTCGATATCAAAACCTGCTATGTTTCTACAGTTACCTTGAATAGAAAACCAATAATAGAAGCAACTACTATTGAGAATCGCTCCAACAACAACAGCAGAGTCATTACTATCAAAGAACAGATCTTTTAAGTGATCCGTTGATCTATCTTTTACGGGTGACTTAAAGTATGGTTCAAAGTCCATTGAACGAATGCAAAGCCTGTACTTTACGCCAGTAAACAAAACGGATGGGTGAGCATCCCCGCTGTAATATGAAATATGTAATGAAGAGAATTTTTTATAGACTAAATCCTGATAAGATTCCATGCGATCTGTGAAAAATCCACTTAGAGGAACAATCATTCCGAAAGTCCCTTTCTGCGTCATCAAAGCAGATGCTCTTTCAACGCATGGAGCATATATATTTCCACAACCTTTGGTTGCATAACCTATGAAACCATATTCTTTAATCTTGCTGATTTCCAGGTATGGTGGATTGCCAATAATCACATCAAAGCCACCGCGATCGATAATGCTGTAAAACTCAATAAACCAATGAAAGGGCTGATGGCTCTCTCGCCATTTCTCAAAGACAGCAGGTTTATCTGCATCAACACCGTACTCTCTTGCCAGATAGCGATTTAATTCATCATTCAGTTCTGCCAATCGTCGCCGCAGTTCCTTCTTAGAATCTCGAAAATCGATCGCATTCATACCAAATTCCGTTTGCATCTGCCGGAAGCGTTGAAAGGCGCGGTCTGCCAGTTCAGCTTTCTCATCAATGCGGCTGGCATCATCTTGCAAATCCAGCTTGAGTTGTCCGCCGTCTTGTTTGATCGCTTTTCGCACCTCATCCAAACTAGCAAACCCCACCAGCGTATTCCCAGCCCGAATATTAAAATCAATATCTGGCAAAGGTTCCAGCCCAAAGTTATCCTTCTTGGGTTGGGCTTCCATCTGCGCCACCAGCTTCAAAAATAGCCGCAGCTTACAGATTTCCGTCGCTTCCTCCATGATGTCCACACCATACAGGTTGTTGAGCATGATCGATTTCAGCACAAAATAACGCGGGTTGGGGTGCTTTGCCATCTCCGCCAGCGTGGTGCGGAACTTCTCATAGCGTGGCTTTGCATCTGCCTCCCGCGACAGCCTCAAATCGTCCTCATCTACAAACCCCTGGATTCGCTCTAGACAAGCCGTGTAGAGCGGTTCCAAAATATTCAACGCCGCAAACAAAAACGCACCCGATCCACAAGTGGGGTCAAGTACCGAGACTTGCTCGATCGCTTGATAAAACGCCTTCAGCAAGTCCGAACTTTCACAACTAGTAATCACATCTTGAGCAAATTGACGAATATCCAGGTTGTAAGTAATCAGATCATTAATGCTAGTCACTTCCCCTGCTGCCAACTTTTGCCGCAGTTCTAGACAGCGCTTACGTCTAGCAACGTGTTCTCGCCAAGTTTCGGTTGGCAAAGCAAACCCTGCGGCGGCGGGCTTATTCCAACCGCCCCGTTGCGACACATCCTCAATGCCAGCAGCAATCTCGGCGGGTAGTTCTAGATCGACACCTTGGCAAACAGCGGAGTAGATGTAGCGATCGCCATTCTCCCGCAGCAATGCCCACAATGCCCCATCCGGCTTAAACGCAATCTTGCAAGCTTTCTCAGCCGCATCAAACAAAAACGGAATAATCGTATTCTTGCTAATGTATTCGGTGATATCTTCCTTGGTGTAGTACGCCCCCATTTGCTTCTGGTTGATGTACTTCTCAAAAATATAGCCCAACACATCGGGGTTGATTTCGTTTTGGTTGCGGAGCGGGCGATCGTCTAAGTGCCAGTCGTATTCATCAAAAAAGTTAAATACCTGCTCAAACGCCGCATCGGGGACTTGAATCGTGTCCTCGT
Organism: Elainellales cyanobacterium; assembly: GCA_038239185.1. Classification (GTDB taxonomy): domain Bacteria; phylum Cyanobacteriota; class Cyanobacteriia; order Elainellales; family Elainellaceae; genus FACHB-886. The sequence goes on from JBBSFA010000191.1 coordinate 4,081, forward strand.
ACTTTTCTTCGAGTTGATGCACCTCAAACAAACCGCCATTTAAATACGGCACCTTGCCCAGCAACTTGTCTAATTCAGCATCGCGCCCTGGCTTGCCCAACCCCTCATGAAATAGCTTTAGCAAAAACTGCCGATAAAACGAATGAAACGTATCCGTGCCCCACTCAGCTTGGCACCGCTTCATGCGATTTCGCAGGTAATTAATATCCCCATCCAAAAAGTTTTTCTTTTGAATGAAATAGACAAACATCAGCCGATTCAGCATCAACGACGCATACCAGGTGCGATCGAACTCTGACTGAATGCCATCAATAAATTTGAGAAACTGCCCGTGTTCCTTTTCAAACCGCGTGAAAAACTTCTTGGTGACTTTTTCGACATCAAAGGCTTTCTTGACTCGCTGCGCCACCTCCACCAAGGTCAGCTTTTCTTCTTCGGCAAAGGCGATTGCCAACGCCTCCAACTTCTGCAACAACCGCTCCGCAGATCGCCCCACCTGATATTGCTCAAACCGAGGGGCTAGGGGTTTTCCCAATTCCTGCCGCACCCACATCCAGGTTTGTTGAGTCTTGCCCTCATCTCCAAACACCAACAGATGAGACTTGCTGTAATCTGTCAACTGGCGATCGAGCTTTACCCTGAGAGGACGCGCCGGAATTTCTGGAGTGATGCACTTGAACACCGTAAAGCCGCGCTTTTGGGCGATCGCCACCACCTCAAACAGTTCGCCATCCACCTCAAACGGCAGCATGACGCGATCGACTGTATCCCATCCCAGTTCTTCAATGAACAAAGACTCAAAATCAAACTTCTGAAGGTACTTCTGGGCGCGGTTGCGGTTGAGTGACATGGGGTAAGGGTAAAGTCGAGCGGGTAACGATTGATTAGAATAAATTCATTTTTCCCAAGGTTCCTCTTTAGTTTTAGCCTCTAAATAACCCCATCGAACAAATAATCCGTGCTCCGTCTCGTCTTTCCTCTGGGTTGATCACACACAGGACATCATGCTCTCGCAGAAACGTAACCAGTTTTGCCAACTGTTTATCGCTAATGCCAGACTTAAATTCTCGGTTCAGGCGGGCGATCGCATTTTGCTTCATGGGATGCTGGTTAATTTCTTCGATCGCCCGTTCCAGGGTTTCCCACTCTGTCCCCATTGCCAGTAAAGGCGTGGTTTCTCGGACGTGTTGCGTGTATGCCATCAGGCGATCGTAAGTCCGTGCCGCTGCACTGCGTTTATTGCCCAAGGTGCCCGCCACCGTTTTGGTCTGCTCGGCAATCAGTTCCGCCCCGCGTGTGACTAACTCATGGTGCTGGGGATGGCGCGGCAAGGGTGGGGTATCAATGCTGCACCGTGCCATGCGGAGAATTCGCATCTGAGACTGAGTGACGCTGTTGCCATCTTTGTCTACCCACGCTAAGGCATCGGTGCCGCTATCCGTGCGAAGGTACATCAATACACCCTCTGGATCGGTTCCCGTTGGTTCATGCTCCTGCGTGGAATAGACCACATCAGGCAGTTTTTCAATGATGCCTTTGAGAGCAGGATTGGCATCGATGGCACTTTGCCAGATTTGCAATGCCTCAGAGGTCAGATCCACATCACCTTCTTCCGCTTCATCCAGCACACCCGATCGCTCATTATAGAGATTCAACAGCATCTCCCGCGTTTGCTCATCCTCAAAAAATGCCTCATCGGTACCCACCACCTCTTGATTTTCGTTGAGGCGATCTCGTAACCGTCCCCGCAGATTGATCAACCGCTCCACCCCCTCCGCAGGCAAAAACGAGTAGCAGAGAATTTCCTCAGCTTGTTGCCCAATCCGATCGACCCGTCCTGCCCGCTGAATCAAGCGAATAATCGCCCAAGGCAAATCGTAATTGAGAATTACTGCACAGTCCTGTAGGTTTTGCCCCTCGCTCAGGACATCCGTCGCCACCAACACCCGCAATTGTTCAGATTCTGGAATGGGTTTCTCATTGCTACGCGGGCTGAAGCGCCAAGCCAAGACAGTCGGGTCAGACGATTGTCCTGTGGGTAATGTTTCAGACTTGTTGTTTTTTACTCGAAATCATGCTGAGATGGAGGTGGTTGCAATTACAGAAATTCACCAATGGTTTTAGAACCTATTCACTGTCCAGCTTGTGATGGGATTGAAGTGATCAAACATGGCA
>JBBSFA010000192.1:0-6254 GCA_038239185.1 Elainellales cyanobacterium
CTCTACCCGCCGACAACCTAGAAGCCTTTCGATTGCGCCTCCGCACCTACGCGCATCAAACGCTTTCGCCCGACTGCCTGAAGCCCCTCGTCACGATCGACACCCAAGCCGAACTTGCCGATCTCTCGTTTGATTTGTTTCAGCAAATCGATCGACTTCACCCCTGTGGCATTGAAAACTCTGATCCAGTCTTCTGGACACCCAACGTACTGATTAGGGAACAGCAGGCGATCGGACGCGGTCAAGCCCACCTGAAGCTGACGATCGAACAAACCGACCGTCAGGGATCGGTTTCAGCGTTCAAGGCTTTAGCTTGGCGCTGGGGCGAATATTACCCGCTGCCCAGAATGTTGGATATTGCCTATCGGCTGCGGCTGAATGAGTGGAATGGCGTGCAGTCGATCGAGCTAGAGCTAGTAGGTGTGCGTTTGGCACAGTCGGAAGACCTGTCTAACGACCAGTCACAAGAGCAGCCCAAAAGTGAAATCACTCACCCGAACAACGGGAAAGGTTCAGGCACAAAGATAGAACTTCTATCAAGCCCTCCAGTCGTAAAAGAGCCTAAAGAAAATGGGCTTGAGGCAACCTGGGAAACTCTGGCGATCGACAAAGTTGAGTTTTTCTACAACAAGCGCAAATATACCTGCGGCATCCATCAAACCGCAACGACGAAAGAGCTTCGCATCCGCAATTTAGATGGACAGGTTTTAGCCATTCAGCCCCAGCAGCAGCAGGGACAGTTGGGCAAGCGCCGCGCCTCTGCACAAGCGATCGACCTTTCGCAGCCATCCTACTTCAACTTGGTGCAGGCGGCGCTTTGTGCCCTGAAACTGCAAGAAAGAACACAGCTTTGGCAAACTCAAACCCAACTGCTAGTTGAAAAAGATCAGCAGATTGCCCTGCTAACCCAGCAGATTGAACAACTACAGCATCAGCTTTCCGCTTCGTCGCAACCCCAGCCCCCGCAAGTCCAGTCAGCCGCCCCCGATCCTCAAATGGCTGACCGCAGCGCTAGCAAACCCGCCAGTAAGCCCCTCAGCAAGCCCGAAGAAATCCGCCGCTTCCTCAAAGCCGAACTCAGCGAAACCGTCTGGAGCGCGCTGAGCCAATCCAGCCAGCGAGATTTGGCTGCTGCCTACAAACATCTGTTTGCCATTCAGGCAGAACCCTTCACAGCCGCGATCGTAGACTACTCCGAAGCGGGGGCACGACTCGGCATGGTGCCCGAACGCGAAATCGTCCAGCTTTTCTTCAAGCAAATCCATCAATTTCTGCAAGCCCACAGCCAGACCGCGATCGGCGGAATTCCGCTCAAAGCCCGCAAGAAATACACCCTAGAAATGCTGCCGCCGCTTTTAGCCGCAGAATGGCATTGGCTAGAGGCAACAGTATTAGAGAGCCAAGCGCTTGTGCCAGAGCCACACTGTTGCTGCCCCACCGCAACCGATCAAGTCAGCGATGCAGATCGCCAGCTCATCGCCGCCTTCCTGGAACAATGGCAGCATCCACTCGCACCTTGGTTTCTCCACCACAGCAGCACAGCAGCCTCAGCGATCGCCCAAATTTCTCAACTGCGAGGGTTGGCGGCTTCTAGCCAGAATCTTTTGCACCACTGGCAATTTGAACGACTGCGATCGCTGGTGATTGGCGATCCAGATGAGCCGGGAATCCTGAGAACTCTCTTATAATGGCGGTGCATAGGTTTTGCGACAGGACAGCAAAGCTCAATTATTTAGCGAATTTCAGACAGGCATGGTCACGGTTGTTATTGGAATTAATCTACTAATTGCGGTTCTGTGCCTTTATGCAGCTTGGCAAGTTTGGAAGCTGCAAAAAATCTTGGCAAGAGCCGCCGATGCGCTGACGACCGCCGAGCGTTGCACCTACGCTGTTTTAGCGGGCGCACCCAACGCGATCGCACGCGGACAAGTCAGCACCAACCGCCTCCGGCAACAATACCGAAATCTAGAGCTACAGTTGCTCAAAGCTCAACAGATTCTGGCTTTAACCGGGCTGAGCCGTTTTGTCTGGCAATGGTACACTCGCCGTGGCTTACAGCGGCGAATGAACTCTGCTCAACTGCCGATCGACTCCAAGCTGCGATCGCCCAAACGCAATCAGCGCTAAGCACAAATCCGTAAGAACAATCAGTTACGCTTTACTTACACTCATTGAACTGTCACGGGAGAGATAGAACGATGCCAGAGAATCAATCTGGAGCAGGCGCATTTATCGGCGGAATCTTAGTAGGTACGGCGATCGGAGCCATTACAGGTTTATTGCTAGCCCCCAAGACAGGTCGCGAAACGCGGCAACTGCTAAAAAAATCTGCCGATGCCCTGCCTGAAATTGCCGAAGACATATCAACCAGCGTTCAAATCCAAGCCGATCGCCTTTCTGAGACAGCATTGCGGAACTGGGACGGAACCCTATCCCGCCTGCGAGATGCGATCGCCGCAGGCATTGAAGCCAGTCAGCGAGAACAGCAGGCGATCGAACCGCCAACCGCTCGGACAGCGGCTGATGTGCGATCGTCTTTATCTGATACTTCTTTGAGATAAAGCAGTAAGTAATTCTTTCGGATGTGACGCTGTAAACTAAGCTTCTAGTAGAATTTACTTCTGCTTGACTTGTGTTTATGGGTAAGCTATCTCGTCAGATCCCCGGTTTCTCAAAGAAATCGGGGATCTATAACCCACAAGCTGTCTACTGATCCGCTCTTCATCTGCCGTTCCTCCCTTAGTTCCCCTTTGTGGTTGATCCCCTCTTCTGGCTAGGTTTATCAATTGTGTTGGTTGCGGTTAGCTTAGCAGCCGTGCTGGTTGCTGCCTTGCCTGCATTTCGCGAACTCGCTAGAGCCGCCCGTAGCGCCGAAAAACTCTTTGACACGCTGAGCCGAGAACTACCGCCAACTTTGGAATCGATTCGGCTGACCAGCCTGGAAATTACGGATCTGAAAGCCGACATGAGCGAGGGGGTTCAAGGCGCTGGACATGTGGTGCAGCAGCTTGATCAGAGTATTAGCGGAGTCAAAAAGCAGGCGCAGCACGCTCAAAAAACGACCCGCAGCTTCATGGCAGGCTTCAAAGCCGCGTGGCGATCGTTCCAATCTCCTGAGTCAACTGATTCGCGATCTTTCGAGCACTTAGACGATCGCTCAGATTTCGATCGCTTTGATAGCTCAGATAGTTTCGACAGCCCCGATCCGGAAGCGCTCCCACCTACAAAACTTTCACCCCTACAAGACACAGACTTGGAATTAACAGAGCTTAACGAATTAGAAACACCTGACCTGGATTTTATGGAGCGTCCAGTTCAGCACCCAACCAATCACATCAGCTAGCCGAAAATTGAGTTAAGCAGCAGATTGACGCAGATCACCCTGGCTCCGTAGTATTGTTAATATTAGATTAAAGTAAACAAATGTAAAGAATCGCTTCCCAACTCTAATAAAAGAGCTGCGGCAATTCTCTCTATACTCACCCTTCAGGCGATTTCAGGGCTTTCGATGTCAAACCTGCTTAAAAAAATTTCCGTCTACTGCTTCGCATTCACTCTCATCCTGCTCACCTGGTCGATCGCACCAGCCGCTCAAGCCTACGACAATCCTGACCTGCTCCCAGAAATTCGCACCAACATCATCGATCTAGCAGATTCTCTGACCTCCCTAGAAAAAGAGCGGTTGGATCGAGAGCTAGACGACTTCGAGACAGAGACAGGCTGGAAGCTCAGAGTGCTGACCCAGTTCGATCGCACTCCAGGTCGCGCCGTCAAGGACTTTTGGCAGCTAGACGATCGCAGCGTCCTGCTAGTCGCTGATCCAAGAGGGGGAAACCTGCTGGGCTTCAGCGTTGGCGATGCCCTGTATGAGTTGCTGCCGCGCACGTTCTGGATCGAGCTGCAAACGCGCTATGGCAACCAGTTCTACGTGCGGGAAAACGGCGAAGATGCCTCAATCCTGGATGCGCTGGAGTCGCTGAAGTATTGCCTGCGTCAGGGTGGCTGTCAGGTCGTGCCCGGACTGCCCCAAGAGCAATGGATTTTGACTTTGATTACCTCTGTAATTGGCGGCGTGGTTTGCGGCTTTGCAGCCCAGCCTCGCGAAGGTAAGGCTTTCTCCTGGCAGTGGGCACTGATCTTTTCGCCGCTCTGGGGCATTTTGTTTATCGCCTTCGGAATTGGACCCGTCGTTACCCGTACCAGCGACTGGTTGCCCTTAGCGCGCAATGTGGCAGGCTTCGTTCTGGGTGCGCTGGTTGCCTACCTGTCGCCCATGCTGAATTCGTCTTCAACCACGGAATCCTAGCTGCAATTTAGCTGAATGCAAGTCTTATTTAAGGCAAGCTTGAGCGATTCGATCGCCCCTAATTAGGGTGTAATAGATCTGGGTCTTGATGCAGTATTCGTTGCAGGGTTGGATCATTGATTGGAACAGCGATGGAGTGGCACCTCACCGACGCACAGAGCTTGCGGATTATCGACAGCGAGATCGGCGATCATGCTTTCTCGCCGTCGGAATATGAAATTGTGCGGCGGGTGATCTATGCAACGGCAGACTTTGAGTACAAATCGCTGATTCGCTTTTCGGATCAGGCATTGCAGGCAGGTGCAGCCGCTCTGGCGGCCCGCAGCACCATCATTGTGGATGTACCGATGGTGCAGGTTGGAATCGTGCCAACTTTGCAAAGCACCTTTGCCAACCCGGTCTATTGCAGCATGGAAGCCCTCACCCGCCCGCAGCGCGAAAAAACTCGCGCTGCCTGGGGCATCGAAACGCTGGCACACCGTTACCCGGAAGGAATTTTTGTAGTCGGTCAAGCCCAAACCGCCTTGACTGCCCTGGTAGAACTGATCGAAGCCGAAGAAATCAGACCTGCTTTAGTCATTGGCACCCCCGCCGGATTTGTAGAAGCCGATGTCGCAGTCGATCGCCTCAAAGATTCGCAAATCCCCCATATCCGCATCGAAGGACGCAAAGGCAGCGCGGTGGTGGCAGCCGCGATCGTCAATGGCTTGGTCGATCTAGCATGGCAAGCCTACGGACAGGAAGGCAGAGGCTCACTTTAAAAGCCCAACCGTAATGTCCAATGCTCTAAGTGACCTACGTGCGTAGGGGCACGATCGATGATTTGCAGTTGCCAAACTCCCCTAGCAGGCTGGGCAATCGCTTGCCTGAGCAAAGGCACTGTATCTACGGAATAGGTTTTGCTCAAGCGCTCTAACCGACCCAATCCCCGATTTTGTAGCAAAATCGCTCGGTCGTTTGGCGATCGCAGCCAAATTTCCAAATCGCCCATAAAGACATGATTCAGGCTCAGGCTGATTTCAAGATCAAGCACCTGCCGCTCGTCTGTAATCTGAATTGAACAGGTATTCACCTGATGAAACTCCAGCCACTCAGCGACCAACGGCAACCGAACCCGCCGTTTTCTGGCAGCATCTACCGCTTTAAACGCATTTACCCTACCGTAGCCCAACTGCTGCGAGTAGCCGATCGCGTCATATCCAGCCTGATTATCTTTGGGCTGAATTTTATCGGCAGTCGCCTGTAAAATCTGCCTGACTTCGATCGCCGTTAAATCGGGATTGACCGACAAAACCAACGCTGCCACTCCTGCCGCGATCGCCCCAGCTTTTTCTCCTACTGCAACCAGCGAAATTCCGGTAGGGCGATCGTCTAGTCCTGGCAAGTCAGACGCAACGCTAAGAATATCTGGATGTCCCAGCCCGATCGCATCCGCAACCATGACACATCCTCTGCCTTCGCGACCTTGCGCGACCTTGGCGATCGCCGTCCGCTGCCGCAGCGAGAGCGAAAAATCGCCCTTTACGTCCCAATAAACGACATCTGCTCCTTGATCTGTCATCCATTCACAAATCTGCTCTAGCGCCTGATCGTCTAAGTAGCGATCGGGACAAATCGGCATCAGGGCGCAGTCAGGCGCAACTTCGGTCGGCAACAGCGGCACAGCAGGTTGGAAATGCTCAGCCTGATAAGGCGCAACAACCTTTCCTTCGCCCTGAAAGGCTGAATGGTTTAGATCAAGCTGGGAATTAACCACCGCGATCGCCACCGCCCGATCGCCCTGAGTAATCTGCCACGCAGCGATTGTTTGCGGATCAGCGGGGGGTCTGCGACGAGTCGAAGAAATGGGGACAGCGGGTGTAGGCACAGCAATATTCGGTTCTGCCTGCCAAATTTCCGGCAGATCAAGCAAGCGATTCGCCAGCTTGAGTGGATTGGCGATCGCGGA
>JBBSFA010000193.1:0-6243 GCA_038239185.1 Elainellales cyanobacterium
GCGGCGTGGTGGCGCGATAGTTGGGATTTCGCAATGTTTTTGTCAGCTTGCCGTTTTCAATCAATTTGGCATATTCGCAGCCAAACTGAAACTTATGCCGCTGATCATCGATCGACCAGGAGCGATTCGATTCCATGTAGATTCCCTGTTCGATGTCACGAATCAATTCGTCTAGCGTTTCCGTTCCCGATTCCAGATTCAGATTCGCCATCCGATCGATCGGCGGACGATTCCAGGACGAAGCCCGCGCACAGGCAACCCCCGCGACTCCAGTTCTAGTTTGGCTTTCCAGACTACCCAAGCCGCGCAGCAATGTTCCTTCTTGGATCAAATATTCGCGAGTGGCTGGAGTGCCCGTATCGTCAAAGCTATAGCTGGCAAACTCGCCCTCAACGGTCGGGTTAAAGGTGATGTTCATCAGCTCGGAGCCGTAGGAAAGATTGCCAAAATCGCTGAGTTTGACAAAGCTGCCGCCTGCATAGTTGCGCTCATCGCCCAAAATCCGATCGAGTTCCAATGGATGCCCCACGCTTTCGTGAATTTGCAGCATCATCTGGTCGGGTGCTAGGACTAGATTGGTGGCGATCGTCGGACACTCGGTTGCCGTCAGCAGTTCTACCGCCTGTTCGCCAATTTGCTTGGCTCGCGCCCACAGATCCGCCTCTGGGAACAGCTCCCAGCCACCCTGATAGCAGTGCGCTAGCTGACCGTTATTGCTGCGCTGCTGCACGAGATTGCCGTCTTGTGCCGTCACGCCAAAGTGCGTTTCCAGCAGCAAAAATTTTTGATAGACTTCGGAGCCATTGCTGCTGACAAACCAGGTTTCGGTTTCGTTGGCGATTGCCATTGCGTTCGTCTGGACAATTCGATCGGACACCTTTAGCGTTTGGCACAGCCGGATCAGCAGATCGTTGAGTTCACCGGGCGTGAACGTATCCAGCGCTTTGACAAACGGTGAAACGTACTGTCCCACGACTTTAGGGCGCACCGCCGCAGTCAGAGGATAAATTGACCACTCGCTGGCAGCGATCGCCTGTTGATATGCCGTCTTCGCTGCTGCCTGAAGGCTTTCTGGACGCAGCGAGTTGGTTGCCCCGTAGCCAATCTGCCCGTTGACCAGCACTTCTACCATCACGCCCTGGCTGCTGGATTTGCCGTTGTGCTGGGGATTGCCGTCGCGGACATTGCGATAGCCAACCGTTTCCTGAACGGCTCTCAGTCCAATCCAATCTGCTGGAATATCCAGCGTCGCGATCGCCTTTGATAAATCAGAAATCATTAGAGGAGCTGTTTGAATGGTTTTTCAGTAGAGCGACAAAGCAGGCTTGTCATCAATCAGGTTGCCCAAAAAGCAGCAGAATCGCTGGCAAAAGTTGCTTTACTTTATTCTAGTGAGTTAAATCTACACCTTCACAAAATCGCTAACTTACGGGTGACGATCGATACATAAAAACAAAGAAATGTACTGATCCATTTAAGCTGGATGATAGTAGAAGGCAACACCCAATGCAAAATAGGTTGCCAGCAGCAACGCCCCATCCAGCCAGTTCGATCGCCCACCAAAGCTAATCAAATTTGCTACAATCACGCTAATCGCGATCGCCACTACTTCAAATGGATTGAAGTTGAGATCGATCGGTTGACCGATCGCCAATCCAACCAGGATCAGCACTGGGGCAATAAATAGCGCCACGAGAGAACTATCTCCAGTCACGGTAGAGACCGCTAAATCCATCTCGTTTTTCAAGGCAAGGCGAATCAAGATAATATAGCCAGAAATATCGCTGATGAGCGGCAGTAGGATTACGCCTGTGAACAGCGGCGTTAATCCTACCCGCTTAGTTTCCACCTCGATCACGCCGACGAATAAATCCGAGATGAAAGCGATCGCGATCGTGGAAGTCAGCAGCACCCCAATCCACAGCCAGAGATTTTTTTTGACTTGCTCCACTTCATCAAGCTGTTCTTGCTCAATCAGCCTGCCGTCATATAGATAGCTATGGGTGACGAACGAGAAAACCAGCGTTAGCCCATAAACCAAAATCAGCAGCACCGAAATGATAATCGACAGACTGCGAATGGCATTCTGATCCACAATATTTGAGGTGGCAATCACGGCACTAGGCAGCGCTAGAGCGATCGATGCCAAAGTCATTGAGGAGCCATTTACCCGCGCGACGATCGGCTGAAACGTCTGCTCCTTGTATCGCAAGCCGCCTGTAAACATGGCTAACCCCAACAGCAGCAGCAGCGCACTCAAGATACTGCCCGTAATACTCGCCTCAACAATATCAACTAGCCCTCGCCGCAAAGCCATCAGGGCGATGATCAGCGCGGTAGCGTTGCCAAACAGCGCATTTACCAATCCGCCCAACGTTGCCCCTGTCACTGCCGCTACTTTTTCGGTGGCGTTGCTCAGCCAAATTGAAGCCGGAATGATTGCCAGTGCCGAAGTGACAAACACCGCCGTATCTCCCCAATCCAGACAATCCGCTACTAAAGCGATCGGCACAAACACTAAAAGAATCAGGGGAATTAAGTTTTTTGCAGTCATAGCGGTAGGGATTTCAAAAGAAGCTCAGCAGATCACATACACCGGGCGGTCAGGCTAAAAGCATTGAGATAAAGCCATGATGACCTAACCTTCTCCATTATCCTCCTCCCTGGCTTTGACCGATGCAGCGACCTTGGAAGTCGCGGTTGATTGCCAGCCCGATCGCCCTTGCCCTCTAAAACCACCTTGAACTTCACTCTCTTTGAAGGGAACTGAGTTATTGTCGCTAGCGATCGCTCAGAGAGCAAGAACGTTGCCTGATTCTCGACCGTACACCACATTTGACAATAACTCCTAGAGCTAGACATTCCGCCTGACACCAGTTGAATTTCCATAATGAGAATTGCTGAGCAGATCAACGCATTGCATGGAAACTCATTGAAACATCAGGTAGCAAAGGTGGCTTGTTAGGAGAGAATTCGATTACCGTGACTATAGCAGCCCACCCAAATTAAGAAGCCTACCCAAATTAGTGTGATTGCACCACGAAAGTGCAATCACCTAATCGTATAGCGTAATCTCGAATCTTGTAGGTTCAGTAGCAGCCCTCCATTTCAATGGGGCAATTTGCGATCTACTGAAGCTGACCAAACTTGGGACTCCACCAATCTTTTGCAGTCTGCCCCTTTGCTGTTTGAAAGTAAACAACCTCTTTGTGTTTCCGATCGCTCCTAGCCTGTGGATCTGAGCACCGCAGTAATGTTTTAGACTGCCCGTCTTTTTCGTAAGGATACTCTTCCAGCGGCTTCTGACACACAGGACACTCATAGTCTGTCACTTGCACAGGCGATCGCTTATCTGGCTGACTCGGTAAGGATTTTTCGGCAGGTTGACCAGCCGACTGACTGCGCGGCAATTCCCACTTGCGGCTGTATTCCGACCAAAACAGCACACAGTTATCGCAACCGCTGACACACTTGAGAAAATATTTCTTTTTCACCTTGCTGCTCGGAATCTTTGCCAAATAGTTTTTGCACTGCGGACACCGAGTGCGCGATAAATTTGCAGGCTTTTCCGATCGCGAACCCATAGAAGCACTAGGCGATAACTCAACAGATGAATTAGTCAGAGAACTAGTCGTGAGATGCTGCGGGATCACGCTATTTGCCTTAATTAAGGCAGGCGCAAGATACTCTCGATTCCAGGTTGTGAGATACTGCTGCCATTCCTGCTGCCCTGCCGCAATTTGATCCAAAGTCTGCTCCATCTGAGCCGTAAACTCTGCTTCCAGCAAATCGGGTAACGCCGCTTGCAGAAAGCGATCGACCTCCAAGCCCAAACCCGTCGGCTGTAGCGATCCCTTACTCAACTCCACATACGATCGCCGCTTCAGCGTTTCGATCGTCGGCGCATAGGTGCTGGGACGACCGATTCCTTTGCGCTCCATTGCCTGTACCAGCTTCGGTTCACTGTAGCGAGGCGGCGGCTGAGTTTGCTTTTGCTCATGGGCAGCTTGCTGGAGGCTAAGCGGCTGTGCCTGCTGCAACACAGGTAGCTCTATATCGGCGGTGAGATTGTTCCAATACTTGCTGTAGCCGTGAAACTCGATCACCTGCCCTTTTGCCTGCCACAGCACCGACTCCGATTGCGTCACAATTCGCGTCTGCCGCACTCGCGCGTTCTGACACTGTGTGGCGATCGATCGCTTCCAGATCATGACATAAAGGTCAAACTCATCCGCCGATCGCTCCACCCGCAGATCTTTAGAAGGACGATACAAATCGGTGGGGCGAATTGCCTCATGCGCCTCTTGTGAACCCTTGACTTGGCGATGCTGTGCTACTCGCTTCGGCACATTATCGGGATCATGCGCCTCCAACCACTGCCGCGCCTGAGTGCAAAACTCCGGGCTAACCACCACGCTATCAGTCCGCATATAAGTAATCAGACCCGCCTCATACAGCGATTGCGCCACCTGCATCGTCTTCTCAGGACTGAACCGCAGTCGCGCCCCTGCCGCCTGCTGAAGCGTAGAAGTAATAAAGGGCGGCGGCGGCGTGCGCGATACGGTCTTGCCCTCGATCGCCTTGACCTGATGCGGAAACTGCTGAGCCAACTGCACCAAGCGATCGGCTTCCGCTTGACTCAGCACGCGATCGCTTTCAGATAAAGAGCCTTTATCGCTCTCCTGAGCAGGATTCGGGCTAGTATCGCCGCTATCATCCGACGAATCTTCTAGGTCTGCACTTTTTACAGTCTTTGGTTTTTTAGTGCCCTCTGTGGCACTGCCGCGATAGTAAGCCCGAAATCCTTCCGCATAATCGACAAAAACGCTCCAGTAATCCTGCGGTACAAACGCCTGAATCTGCTGTTCACGCTGGCAAAGAATATGCAAAGTCGCGCTTTGCACCCGTCCCATGCTCTTTGCGCCATTGTGCAATTTCCACAGTAGCGGCGACCCTTTATAGCCCACTAGCTTGTCGAGCACAGTCCGGCACAGACCAGAGTAAACCAGATTCAGGTCAATCGGTCGCGGACGAGCGATCGCTGCCTGCACCGCAGCGGGCGTAATTTCAGAGTAAACCACCCGCTGCGGATTCTTCAGATTCAAGGCTTGCTGGATATGCCAAGCGATCGTTTCGCCCTCGCGATCGTAGTCGGTCGCAAGCACCACTGTTTTGACCTGCTGAACCGCCGATCGCAGCGTTTGAATCGTTTCTTTGCCGCGTGTGCCCCGTGCCATAAATCGACAGCGCACGGTGTTGTCCTGCAAATCAAAGCCCAAAGAGTCTTCGCCATCATTGGCAAGTTCCCGAATATGCCCCATGCTGGCTCTCACAAGCCAATCAGATCCCAAAATCTGACTGAGCTTTTTGACTTTACCCGGACTTTCTACAATGAGCAGCTTGGTCGCCACGGCGATCGGACTCCTGCAACATGATTATGACTCATCAAGTGCAATTGTACTAAATTTTGGAGCGATCGAACCTACCTGCACACAGTCAAGGTGATTAGGAAGACTCTTTTCGATTTACTTGAACTCTAAAGCAAAGAGTGAAGTAAGCTAAAATCACACAGCTTGATCCCAACTCAAAACATAGGAGATTCGTACTATGGCAAGAGATACTTCCAAAGATGGGTTTAAAAATAAGCTTGAAACCTATGTCCTGACTCATTTCAAAGGACTATGGGACATTATCCAAAGCAATAATTCCCTTAAGCGCCTCGCCAATAAGTTTCTAATTAATAGCGCCATCTACAAGGTGCCAACTCGCCCTTATCCGTTTAGTTTAATGTCGCTTTATACCTCGTGGGATTCGTTGACCGATCGCACGTATACAGGACGACACTTACCTGCCAATCCAAAATTTAATCAAGCAGAGACTCTGCCTAAGCTAGAAGACCTTGCAGCGCTGTTCAAGAAGCGGGGAGAAACAAGATACTCTGCAAAATCTACCCTGCTATTTCCCTACTTTGTCCAGTGGTTTACCGATGGTTTCTTACGAACCGATGCTGTCAATCGGCTGAAAAATACCTCGAATCATCATATCGATTTGTGTCCGGTCTACGGATTGACTCACAAATCCACAGAACTGCTGCGATCGCATCAAGGCGGAAGGCTGAAAAGCCAAATCCTGAACGGGGAAGAATATCCGCTGTTCTACTATGAAGATCCGGAAAACGGCATCGTTAAACCAGAGTTTGCAGGGCTTTATGAACCCGTGGAACAGGAAAAAAAAATCGATCCC
>JBBSFA010000194.1:0-6243 GCA_038239185.1 Elainellales cyanobacterium
ATGAAGCAGAACTCAAGCTTGTCGATCTGCATGAGGGAATTGATAATACCCTGATGATTTTGCAACACTGCCTCAAAGCCAACGAACACCGCCCATCTATTGAGGTGGTTAAACACTACAGCGATTTGCCGCTGGTGGAATGCTATGCGGGAAAACTCAACCAGGTGTTTATGAACCTGCTAGCGAATGCGATCGATGCGTTGGAAGAGAGCGATCGCATTCGGAGTTTCCAGGCTCTTGCTACCAATCCGAGCCGAATTTTGATTAAGACGACTCAGCCAACTCCCAAACAGGTGCGGATTACGATCGCGGATAACGGGTCTGGCATCCCCGAAGCAATTCGATCGCGGTTATTTGATCCCTTTTTTACCACTAAGCCCGTGGGCAAAGGCACGGGTCTAGGCTTGTCGATCAGCTATCAGGTCGTGACCGAAAAGCATGGTGGCAAGCTGTGGTGTAACTCTACACCGGGAGAGAAAACTGAGTTTGTGATTGAGCTGCCGATCGTTGGGAGCTAGCTGGAGGGAAGCTAGCTGGAATAGATCGCTTCATCTTCTTTTCGCCAAGCTGGATCAACCATACAGACAAACACGAGCGGCTCTGAGCCATAGTTATAAACAAACTGCTTAGCGTTGGGCGGAATGTACACGGCATCTCCTGGCTCGATCAAGGCAGTTTCCTGATCAACATGCATTTCGCCAACTCCGCTGATGATGTAGTACACCTCAGTCGTAGTTAATGAATGCAGCACCGAAGTTTCGCCCGGTGAAACGATCGCGTGAGCCAAACTGTAGCGAATGGCGATCGGCTGTTTGTCGGGGTGCAACAGCTCTCGCAGCTTCGTGCCGTCGCCTGCGATAAATTCAGGACAGTCCAAAAGTTTTTGAATTAGCATCGTGAAGCTCTAAACCCGATAGGGTTCATAGTCAGGACAGTTGATCGCATCGTCGGATAAGGCTTCAGTGGGATGCACCGGACACTTTAGGTGGTAGTTGTGGGTAAAAAACTGGCAGTTGGCACAGGGGATTTGGTGCATCTGCTTCACCTGTTCAACGCCGTTGCGGAGGTTGCTCCACAGGCTCCAGATGACAAAACCCACCATCAGCCAAGTGACTGTGAAGCAAAAGGGCACAATCAGCGGCTGAATGAGCTGGATTAGCTTGTGAACCAAGGTATAAAAAAGTGGGTAAATGGATTGGAGCATTGCGGTTGATCGCCCGTTTGGGCAAATTGATCCTCTTTGCATTATTAATCCTCTTTGCATTATTGGGGCGATCGCCGCTTTAGTCCCCGCCTTGGTCAGGCTTCTTCGCAAAAGGCAAACAAACTTAACAAATCAATAGCTTTTAAAAAAGTTCGCCCCTAGCGGCGGCGCTAAGGGCGATCGAGCAAGTGAACCTGCGAAAATTAGTCTGGGTTAGAGTCTGGGTGGTGTTTAGGAATGCGCTCGGCTTCGGGGCAGTCTTCTGAAACAAGCGGCTCAACGTCGCCTCTGGGCACCGCTGCCAGCTTTTGCATAACCGAGCCAATGCTCTCCAGACGAATCATCTCCTCCCAGGAGCAAAGTTCATCGTCTTCATCGGTTTCGTATCGAACGGTGACCAAGTCTCCTTCGATATCGAGGATGCGAGCACGCTCGATCCAACGTTGCTGATCCCGCAAAAAGATCCAAACCTCTCTACTATCGCAACAAAGCTGATAGATCTTGCGGTGTAGCATGTATCGATTCTCCTGAGCAAATAATTTGCACTAACGTAGCTGGACATTGCACTACTGCGGGGGGCGATCGGCGGGTGTTTCACCACAGACCAACTGAGACATCTGCCCCACTGGAACAGTTCGATTCATAGCGCTAGCTCCACAGACTGCATTTTATAATGATGGGAACCTTCGCACGCCCTACCTGCCCGATCTATTTGTCCGACTTTGATGACACTCCAGACCGTCGAGACTAACCAGTTGAGGCAAGCAAAACTATGACTAGGATTGGAATATCTGTTGAAATGGCAGGCAACCGTCAGGTTCATAATAGTTGAACGGGGTGGGGAAAACCTGGAGGAATCATTCACAAAAGCACCGTTGAGCAACTGGGGTTGCAAGTCGGTTAAGGCAATTAAAGCCTGAACTAGCACTATTGTGAAGGGGAAAATCATCCAAGAATTTTAAAGAACTAGTAAAGATGGAGCCTTAGATCAAGATTAGAGCGATCGGGCGCAGGTCTTTCACAAGTGTTCCCTCCAAGTTATTTCAGCTTATCTAAGATCTCTAGCTTTAGATACTGAAATTCACATATCATTCTAGCGAGGATCACGACTGTTTAGGGACTCAGTTTGGCAGAAGCCCGCCAAATCTTGGGCGATCGGCTTAAGATCGAGAGAGCAAAACCGCTTTTTTGAACTCTTGCTTTTTTGAACTCTTGCTTTTTTAAACACTTCATGCTGCTACAACTGAGTACCTGGGTAGAGGTCGAATCTTACCTATCCCAGTCACAGGGCTTGATCCTGCCGATCGGCTCTACCGAACAACATGGGCCGACTGGGCTGATTGGCACGGACGCGATCTGCGCTGAGGCGATCGCCCGTGGGGTCGGTGAAGCCACGCAAGCGCTAGTCGCTCCGACGATCAACGTGGGGATGGCTTTGCATCACACTGCTTTTCCGGGCAGCATTAGCCTCCGCCCCAGCACATTAATTTTGGTGATTCGGGATTATTTGACCAGCCTCGCCAAAGCTGGGTTCACCCAGTTTTTTTTCATCAATGGGCATGGCGGCAACATTGCGACTTTGAAAGCCGCTTTTTCCGAAACCTACGCGGTGTTGGCGGATCTGAACCTGCCGCAAGGCGATCGGATTCAGTGTCGGATTGGCAACTGGTTTATGTGCGGCTCGGTTTACAGCCTTGCCAAAGAGCTATATGGCAGTCAGGAAGGCTCCCACGCTACGCCCAGCGAGGTGGCTCTGACGCAGTACTTATATCCAGACTCGATCAAGCAAGCGCCTCTCTCGCCTGAAGTTGCCTCTGGACACCCGATTTATGGAGCGGCTGACTTTCGCCGCCATTATCCAGATGGGCGGATGGGTTCTAATCCGGCATTGGCGACTCCCGAACACGGAAAACAGTTCTACGATTTGGCAGTGAAAGAGTTGAGCAGCAGCTATCTGGCGTTTTTAAATCAGGGCTAGCCCCGCTGATAGCGCGAACCTGGAAGCTGAGACACCAATCCCATTAGCTCTAGCTGGGTGAGGGCGCTGAGCACGAGTCCGGGCGACAATCCGGCTTTTTGCAGGATCAGATCAATCGCGATCGGCTCCAAACTGACGAGCTGAAACACCTGCTGTAGATCTGGAGGCAGCTTGATTGCAGGTGGGGCGATCGCAGCTTCTGAAGACTGGGCTGGAAGCAAAGACAATTGGGTCACTGCTTCAACAGAGCTGTGCTGAAAGCGAGGCAACGTGCTAAGCAGGTCGAGCAGATATTTCTCGTCTAGAATTACGTGCGCTCCCTGGTTCAGCAGTTCCAGACAGCCCCGACAGCGAGGATTGTCCAGCGAACCGGGCAAGACATAGACATCTCTGCCATAGTCATTGGCAAGGCGGGCGGTGATTAGTGCGCCAGATTTTTGGGGGGCTTCTAGAACTAGCGTGGCGCGGCAGAGTCCGGCGATGATCCGGTTGCGACGCGGAAAGTGGGTGCGATCGGGCGGTGTCTGGGCAGGATATTCACTGAGCAGCAGTCCTTGCTGGGTGATCCGCTCTGCCAAACTGCGATTGGAGACGGGATAAATCACATCGATGCCAGTGCCCATGACGGCGATCGTGCGTCCGCCTGCCTTGAGGCAGCTTTCGTGTGCTTCGGTGTCAATTCCGGCGGCTAAGCCAGACACGACCAGAAAGCCAGCCTCCGTTAGGGCGGCGCTGATTGTGCGTGTCCATCGTCTGCCGTAGTCGGAGGGGAACCGAGTGCCGACGATTGCGATCGCTGAAATTAGCCCCTGACTCTCCAGCAGCTCTACGACTCCCCGATAGTACAAGACGGCAGGCAGATCGGGTATTTCTAGCAGCAGGCGCGGGTAAGCGGCATCCGCAGGTGTCCAGAAGCAAGGATTCTCGGATTCATGCTGTTGCAGCAGCTTGTCTGGATCGAGAGCGGAACGGGCGATCGCCACCGCTTCAGCCGTTTGGAAGCCGAATCCATCGACGGCTTGCAATGCCTCTGGGCTAGCTGCCCAAGCTTGCTCCAGCGTGCCAAAGTGCTCATACAATCGTCGCAGCAGGATTGATCCCACGCCTGCGACTTGTGACCAAGCCAGCCAAAATGCCCGATCCTGCACAAAAAATTCCTTTAAACTTCGACCCTAGTGTTCCCAGGTGTTTTGAGAAACCGAAAAGTCTGTTATTTTGTGGCGATCTTTTAATGGCATACGCTACATTCATCCTGATGCGCGATCGGTCTAGCCGTCTGATTGAGTGGTGTACTCCTCAAATCACTTTTAAATTAGAACACTCTATCTTTATTGCTACTCATGTTAGAAACGCCCGTAGGCTGGGGTTTATTGTTCGGAATTGGCATTTTTACTGGCACTTTGGCAGGTCTACTGGGCATTGGTGGCGGCTTGATGATGGTTCCGGCTTTGACGTTATTTGGAGTGCCGCTGGTGCAGGCGACCGCTACTAGTTTGGTGGGGGTGTTTCTTAGCTCTGTGTCGGGCAGCATTCAAAACTTCAAGACGGGTGAGCTAAATTGGCGAGTTTCGCTAACACTGGCGCTGTTTGGCATCGTCACGGCTCAGTTTGGGGCTTGGTTGGGCAATCGCCTTTCGGATGCGGTGCTTTCGCTTGCTTTTGCGGTGCTGTTGCTCGTCACGATCTTTCTAATGAACTTGAAGCAGAGGCTGAAACGGCAGCAGGCAAAGGCTGATCCATTGCATCAGAAGTTGAATGAGGACGTTTCGCTGCAAAATTTAGCGTTGTCTGCCCTCAGCTCCCCTGAACCGACTCAGGAGGTGCGCGTTTCTTCCGCGTTTGGCTCGATCGCTGGCATTGGCTTGCTGGCAGGGGTTCTCTCTGGGCTGTTTGGCGTGGGTGGCGGTGTGGTGATGGTGCCGTTGCAAATGCTGCTTTTGAGCGAATCGATCAAGTCGGCGGTTCGGACTAGCTTGGGGGCGATCGTGCCGATCGCTGTCTCTGGGCTGATTCAGCACACGCTGAACGATAACGTGCTGTGGATTCCTGGCATTTGTCTCGGACTAGGCGGCATCATTGGGGCACAGTTGGGAACCCGTCTGCTGCCGCGCTTGAGCGATCGCAGTGTCAATACGCTGTTTCGTGCTTTTTTGATCGGGCTGGCGGTTTATATGGCGATGCGAGGGATCGCTGCTTGGAAGTGAGCGATTCGCGGTTTTAACCGCCTTGAGTCTTCTGGAATTTGGCGGAGATTTGTCGCGATCGTCCCTCATCCTGTCTAGAACCAGGAATAACTCTAGGATATCCTGTCGGCTATACCCTCGCCCTTATCCTCGCTCCCACGCGACAAATGACTCGAAATACTGCTCGATCGCGGATTTCCACGATTCATGAGTCTTGTGTGCCCAAACGCTAGATCTTAAAGTGGAGAGACTGTTTACGGTTCACGCTCATGGATCTTGATCAAATCGAAACGGATCTGCACAATCCGGATTTTCAGTATCGACTGAAGGCGATCGCTGCGCTCAAGGAATACCCGACCGAGGTTGCGGTTCCTTTGCTCACGCGACACATGCAGGATTCGGAGTTTCTGGTGAGAACCTTTGTGGCGCGGGAACTGGGCAGACAAAAAACGTCTGACTCATTTGCCGCTTTGCTCCAGATCATGAAATTCGATAACACGCCTAACGTGCGGGCAGAAGCGGCAAATTCGATGTCTTTATTTGGCAGAGTTTCTGCGTCGCACCTAGTGCAAGCTTTTTTTAGAGACGACCATTGGCTAGTCCGTCGCAGCATCTTGGCGGCTCTGGTCGAAATGGATTGCCCTGAAGAAGTTTCGGAGGTGCGCGGCATTGGACTGGAGGGAGAGGATGCAGCGGTGCAGGAAGCCTCGATCGATGGGCTAGGTGCATTGGTGGGGACTCGCCAAGATGAGGTTGCCCTATCCCGTCTTCTGACTCTGAAAGATTCCGAGCTTGACTACATCCGGGTGCGCGTTGCCTATGCCCTCAAGCACTTTGTGGCTCCCGCGGCGAAAGCAGCTTTGGCGCAGCTCAGACAG